>CAZQLV010000001.1:0-18007 GCA_964594385.1 uncultured Gammaproteobacteria bacterium
CTTTGGCAGTTCGCGCATACTGTGTATTATAGTACTAAAATTACGGGAAATAATCAAACTGGATAACCCTGGATATCTGCCGTTGACAGCCCCAAAAAATCCTGCTAATATAGGCTGTTATTCACAAATAACGACCATCTAACTAACAAAATCGTAAACCAATAAAATGGCCTTAAACGAAATTGAACAACTGAGCCAGATCCTCGAAAAGAGCCGGCATATTTTGATAGTTACAAGTGCCAACCACAATATAGATTCCATCTGTGGAGCTATGTCCTGGAAAAAATTCTTGGAGAAGCACAACAAACAAGTCGACATTATTGCCGAAAATTTTGTCGCGCCAAAAAATCTTAACTTTCTACCGGGCATAGACCAAATCCAACCTCAAATATCTCATTTACAAAAATTTATTTTGAAAGTTGATATTAGCAATGTCAAAATTGATAACTTGAGTTACGACATCAAAGACAACTGGCTTTATATTTATTTAACACCCAAACAAGGAATTTTAACTAAAAACGAACTTCGCACCGCTCAATCCGGATTAAAATACGATTTAATTATCACGCTTAACGCTCAAGATCTAGAATCAATCGGCAATATATTTTTTAACAATACTGATTTGTTTTATAAAGTACCGATAATTAATTTTGATAATCATCCGGCCAACGAACACTTTGGCCAACTTAATTTTGTAGACCTTAACGCCACTTCGGTTTCGGAAAATATTTACAAAACCATGATGCAACTCTACGCGCACGATATTGACGCGGACATTGCCACATTTTTGCTTACTGGTATGATCAGCCAAACCCAAAGCTTTAAGACTGCCAACGTCAGCCCTTTGACTTTGGCTAATGCCAGCCAACTAATAACTATGGGCGCGGATAGAGAAAAAATTGTTAAAAATTTATACCGTACCAAATCGGTAGCTTCATTGCGTATTTGGGGTTCGGCCCTGAGCCACATGGAAAACGACCCAAAACTGGGACTGGTGTGGACCGCTATTACCCGAGAAGATTTTACACGTGCCGGCGCAACTGAAGATGAACTGAAAGGATTAAACGACGAACTGATAAATAACTCTCCCGAAGCCAAAATTATTTTACTTATTTACGAAGACACTCATGGTGAAAATACGGTTCACGGAATTTTGTGCGCCGACAAACATCATGATGCCAAGCTATTGTTGCAAGGCCTATTGCCCGAGGGAAATAAAAAAACCGCTTCGTTTACGGTAAGTAATAAAACTATTAAGGAAGTGGAAATTGAAGTAATAGAGAAGATTAAAAAAACTCTCAATATTTAAATCAAAGCAGTGCCGGTCATCTCTTCGGGTTGAGATATACCTAGTAATTTAAGAACCGTCGGGGCCACATCGGCAAGCACACCCACCGGCTGCATCAAACTCAAATCCCCTTCGGGCGGATCGCCGGCCGGACCAGCTTGTCCCAAAAAATCCTTACCAATAATAATCAGCGGCACCGGATTGGTGGAGTGCTCTTTATCAATATCGCCGGTTTGTAAATTAGTCATTTCTTCGGCATTGCCATGGTCAGCCGTAATAACCGCCACCCCATTTTGCGCTAACACATGGTTAACAATCTCTCCCAAACATTTGTCTGTGATTTCACAGGCCTTTATTCCGGCGGCTAAATTGCCCGTATGCCCTACCATATCGGGATTAGCGATATTTACCACAATAAAATCGTACTTACCGCTATCAATAATTTTATTTAATTCTTTAGTTAGTTCTAAGGCTGACATTTCCGGCTTTTGATCGTAGCTGGAAACTTTGGCCGAAGGAATTAGCAGTCTGTCTTCGCCCGGATATGGATTTTCAATGGTGCCATTGAGAAAGAAGGTAATGTGCGCATATTTTTCCGTTTCAGCCGCATGCAACTGTTTTAAACCGGCTTTACTGATTATTTCCGCTAAACAATTATGCACAACCGTTGGCGCAAAAGCAACTATGGCCGGTAAGTCTTTTTCATATTCGGTCATAGTTACCACCAGCAAACCTTTTTCATATTCTTTGTGAAATTTATTAAAAGATGGCACTGCCAGAGCTTCCGCTAATTGGCGAGCGCGGTCGGGTCTAAAATTAAAAAAGATAACCGCATCGTCTTTGCCAATCATGGCCACGGGTTTACCATCAGCAGTCATCACGGTTGGAATAAATTCTTCATCGTAATTTTTTTCAGCGTAGGACTGGTCAATCGCTTGAATTGGATCCTCGCCATATCTCTCAGCCTGGCCTTCGGCTATAGCGCGATACGCTTTTTCCGTTCTGTCCCAGCGATTATCTCTATCCATGGCGAAATAACGCCCACATACAGACGCAATCTTGCCGACTTTGAGATGAGACATTTTTTGTTCCAATTCTGAAATAAATTCTCGACCGGAACTATATAAAGCGTCTCGCCCATCCAAAATAGCGTGCACAAAAACATTTTTGGTTAGCCTGTGCTTTTTGCACAGTTCCAGCAGAGCGTAGAGATGTTCGTTGTTGGAATGCACATTGCCGGAACTAACCAGACCAACCAAATGCAAATTTGATTTATTTTTTTTAACTTTTTCAATAGTGGACAAAAAAGCAGGATTTTCAAAAAAACTCTTATCTTCAATTGCTTTATTAATTCTAGGGCAAGTCTGATAATACACTCTGCCCGCACCCATATTTAAGTGCCCTACTTCCGAGTTTCCCATTTCACCAAACATAAGCCCGACTTCATTGCCGGAAGCATGGATGGTCATGGTCGGATAATTTTTCAAAAATTTGGTAAAGTTAGGCGTGCTCGCTTTGGTAATAGCATTGCCATCTACATTAGGAGCCACGCCCCATCCATCCATAATAATTAAAACTGCTGGTTTATAACTCATACCCAAAAAATTTAAATAAGGCTTTTCTCCGTCATTTCGCTCGGTTTCTCCACCCCCATCATTTTCAAAATGGTCGGGGCCACATTAGCCAATTTTCCATCCGGCAAATTGTGCGGTGTTTTAATCGGACAATTTATTAAAATAAATGGCACAGGATTTATCGAGTGTTCGGTATCCGGTTCACCACTATCCGGGTTAATCATTTCTTCAATATTACCATGATCAGCGGTGATAATTCCTTGGCCATTATTTTTTATTAAAGATTGTACCAAACGAGCTATGCAGCTATCTACCACCGCTACCGCTTTTTGCGCGGCGGCGAAATTGCCGGTATGCCCCACCATATCCATATTAGCAAAATTCATCGTGATAAAATCGTGCTGGCCGGCTTCAATGGCCGTCACCACATAATCTGTCAACTCTTTGGCGCTCATTTCCGGTTTTTCGGCATAATTTTTTACATCCGCCGAATTTATTTTTACCCAATTTTCATCGCAAAAATGTTGCGCGTAGCCGCCGTTAAAAAAATAGGTGACATGAGCGAATTTTTCCGATTCGGCTGCATACATTTGTTTTTTGGGACATAAAACCTGCACCAAACTATTTTTGACATCACGGCTGGGGAAGGCGGCTATTACTCCCGGCAGATCCGGACCAAAATCGGCAAGCGCCACAAAGTGGATATGTTTGAGATATTTAGATCGTTTGAAAGCTCCGGGATTCATTTCTTTAAAATTAGGCTGGACAAACGCTTTGGTGAGCTGGCGAGTTCGGTCGCTGCGTAAATTGAAAAAGAATATGGCATCATTATCTTTGATAGTAGCCACCGGACGCCCGCGGCTAGTTATAACCGAAGGACGCACAAATTCATCGGTATCGCCTTCGTTGTAGGCATTACGCAAGGCTTCTTCCGGAGTGGTAAATTTATCTCCTTTTCCCATAACCATCGCATCATAGGCAGCCTTGGTACGTTCCCAATTTTTATTTCTATCCATCGCGTAAAAACGACCCATAATAGTCGCCACTTTTTCATTACCGTGGAAAAATTTTTCTAGCAGACGAAAATGTTTGTGCGCTTCAAACTGGCCTGAGTCGCGACCATCGGTAAAAAGATGTAAAAAAACTTTTTTAATATTTTCTTTATGAAATAAATCCAACAATGCATACAAATGCTCCGGGCAAGAATGGGCGCTATTGTGGTTGGAAAGCAAACCCATGAGATGGACAGAGGAATTGTGTTTTTTTACCTCCTGAATCACTTCTTTAAAAGCGGTATTTTTAAAAAATGAATTATCTTTTATCGCGTCGGAGATATATACCGCGTCTTGTTTTGTAACTCGACCTGCCCCTAAGTTCAAGTGCCCGGCTTCGCTGTTGCCTTCCTGCCCTTTAAACAAGCCCACTGCTTCACCGCTGGCCTCCAGTTTACAATTGGGATATTTTTTTAACATGGCAAAATAATTGGGCGCTGTTTTGGGCGTAATGGGATTGCCGGGTTCTTTCAAGTTTCCTATCCCCCAACCATCTACTATCACCAAAAGGGTTGTTTTAACTTTTGACATATTCTAATTCTGCTTCAATTTCCATTAAACGATTATATTTTTCCGTTCGTTCGGAACGGGACATAGATCCGGTTTTGATAAATTCGGCATTGACCGCCACCGCCAAATCGGCGATAAAGGTATCGGCTGTTTCGCCGCTGCGGTGAGAAATAAATATTTGATAATTATTTTGGCGCGCTAATTTAATCGCGGACATGGTTTCGGATAATGTACCGATTTGATTTGGTTTAATCAGCACCGTGTTGGCTACTTTTTCTTTGATGCCGCGCGCGATCCGTTCGGGATTTGTTACAAACAAATCATCACCCACCAAAATTATTTTTTTGCCTAATTCGCTTGTTAAATCCGCCCAATTTTTCCAATCATCTTGGGCCAAACCGTCTTCAATTGAAATAATGGGATATTTTTTAACCCACTGCTTAAAAATTTCTACCATTTGATTTGCTCGTAATGGTTGTTTTTTGCTCAAAAAATAATAATTACCGTGGCGATAAAATTCGGAAGCGGCAATATCTAACGCCAAAAAAACATGTTTACCGGGTTCCCAACCTGCTAATTTGATAGCTTCCAACAAAAACTGTAAACCTCGCTCATTACTTGCCAATTCCGGCGCAAAACCGCCCTCGTCGCCAACGCTAGTAGAGTACCCTTTTTGACTTAACAAACCGGCTAAAGCATAAAATATCTCAGATCCCATACGTACGCGCTCACGCAATAAATTATGGCGCGGTACAATCATAAATTCTTGTATACTCAGCCCATTATCCGCATGCTTACCGCCATTGATAATATTCATCCCTAACACAGGCAGGCGATAATTTTTTTCCGAAACAGCATACGTCTGTCTAATGTATTTGTAGAGCGATGTGCGGGTTGCGATGGCGCCGGCTCGAGCCGCCGCAAGCGATACCGCCAAAATAGCATTAGCTCCCAATCTTGATTTGTTTTTGGTTCCGTCTAGCGCAATCATGACGGCATCTATTTTTTCTATTTCTGTCACTTCCGTGCCGTTAATTGCTTTGCTAATTTCAGTATTAACATTTTTGACTGCTTTTAAAACTCCTTTGCCGCCATAGCGCTTACCTCCATCTCGCAATTCTAAAGCTTCGTGCGCGCCTACCGAAGCGCCGGAAGGAATTTTGGCTACAGCTTCTAGGCCATTTTCTAGTATTACCTTTGCTTCCACGGTAGGATTCCCTCGCGAATCTAGCACTTCACGAGCAGTTACTTTTTGAATCTTAAACATACTAAAGAGTGAGTGAGTTAGTTGTTAAGAATTGTACCATACTGGGTTTAAACAAAAAAGCCCCGCCCTTCGCGAAGGGCGGGGCCTCTTGTTCTTACTGCGATATTTCGTATACTAAATTAACATTCATGGTTACATCCATACTGCCACCCGATACTGAGGCCGGAGCGGCTGTCGGAGCTCCACCCATGCCCAAACCAGTACTCTCGGCATATTTTAACGGGTAAGTATCACCGGAGTTATCATATTCTCCATAGCTCACCAAGCTGCCCAAATGCACTCCTAAATTATTGGCTAATTGCTGGGCCTTGGCTTTGGCATCGGCTACAGCTTTGTCTCTAGCTTGGGATTTTAAATTTTCCGGATCGTCTATAGTAAAATTTAAACCATTTACTTCATTTGCTCCATACTCACCCGCCAAACCCAAAACATTTCCTATTTTACTTAAATCTCTAATTTTAATAGTTAAACTATTGGATACTCTATATCCTTTTAATTCTTGCCCTTTTTCTTGAGTGTAATTATAATCGGGATACACGCTGTATTCGCTTTGTAAATCTTTTTCTGCTATTCCCATATTTTTTAATTCCGTATAAATCTGATCCATTACTTTTTTGTTGTCGGCTTGAGCCTTAGCGATATCTTTGTCGGTGTTAGAATAGCCAATGGTAGTCACGGCAATATCATTTTTACCATTAACCTTGCCAAAACCGTTTATGGTAATAGTTCTTTCCATGTGATCGGCCTGGCCAATTAAATCATATTTTTTTATGTTGCTATGGATAAGCGTGCCCACATAAAAAACCAAATATACCAATAATATTCCTGCCAAAGTCATAATCATCTTTTTGCCAAAATGATGCTTACTAAAGGTAGAACATTTAGGACATTTACAGTTAGTCATCATTTGGTCTAATTTTGTACCCCCAGTTGGTAAAGCCATATTATATTTTCCTCCAGATCATTGTGCGTAAAGCAAATGATCTAATTAATAAGCTAATTTAAAATTTTTTTAACGCTTCTATTCCCGGCAATTTATTACCGCTCAGGTATTCTAGCATAGATCCCCCTCCGGTGGAAGCCAAATCAATATCGCTAAGTAAATTTAATTTTTTTAATACCTCAACTGTTTCGCCGCCGCCCACTACGCCAAAAGCTTTGCCGGTTGAACGAGACGCGACTAAACGCGCCACCGAATACGTGCCATACTGATAGGGATGTTGTTCAAAATTCCCCATTGCCCCATTCCAAATCAAAGTATTGGCTTTTTTTATATATTTGGCAAAAAGTTTTATAGTCTGCGGGCCAATATCAAAAATACCGTCTTCTTTTTTGAGCTGCAAATTTTTTACCATCATTGCTTTGGCCAATCTGCCATTCTTTGGGCCAACAATTACATCTATAGGCAAAATTACTTTATTTGCCGAACAATACTTTAAAATTTCTTTTTTAAAATTTTTATCAACTATAGAGCTCCCCACCTTGCGCCCTTTGGCCCAAAGATACGTGTTTTCTATACCGCCACCAACCAAAATATAATTAGCTTTTTTTAATATATTTTTTAATACCGGGATTTTAGTTTCCATTTTGATGCCGCCCAGGATTGCGACTAACGGTTTTTTTGGTTTTTTAATTACCTTGTCTAATCCGGAAATTTCTTCTTTGAGCAACAAACCGGCATAGGCGGGCAATAATTTGGCCACTCCCGATACCGAAGCGGCCGCGCGATGAGCCACCGCAAATCCATCTAGAACAAATATATCCGCCAAACCAGCCAATGCTTTGGCTACTGTCGGACTATTCTCCGTCTCGCCTTTAAGAAAACGAATATTCTCTAATAAAACAACTTTGCCCGGCAGCAATTTATTAATTTGAATTTTAGTTTTTGTTAAATCTAATACATCTAATAATGGAACATTTTTTTGTAAAAATTTTCCCAATTCTTCAGCTGCCGGTTTTAAGCTTAGCTTTTTATCAATCCCTACAGGCCGTCCTAAGTGACTAACCAGAATAACTTTCGCGCCTTTTTCTATTAAAAATTTTATCGTGGCTAGACTCTTTTTTATTTTATAATTATCTAAAACTTTTTTGCCTTTTAAGGGTACGTTAAAATCAACGCGCACTAATACGTTTTTATTAAATAAATTTCCGGCTTGGTCTACAGACCTAAAACTCATAAACATTGACACTAAAAATAAATTGGAGGATAATTTCTTGCAAGCACCCAACCCATGAGCATTTTTGCCGCCTAAGGCGAAACCGCTCTAGACTCAACACAGGAGAAAGTTAGTGGACGACCAAAATAACAGCTTCTTGACCTATATTGGACTAGTTGGCCTATTACTAATAGGAGGAATTGCTGGCTTCTGTTTACTTTTAAAGCCAGACACAATCGAAAAAGTACGAGCTTGGTTCTCAAAATTTTTTTAACAATATAGAACCAAGACAGGCGCGGCCATCGGCTGCGCCTTTATATTATAAGCGAAGCTTGAAATTACGTCGAGCTTCAAAATAAGAAAGTAAACTTTCTTATTTACTCAACTCTAGTAATTATAGCACAAAAAAATAATTTGGTTAATTTGCAGTTAAACTATTATAGCCATCCTGATCCGGCCACAAATAATGGCCAAATACCCAGTCGGCCAAATCTCGCGCTTCACTAAATCTTGCTTCATTGCTGGCTGCCCCCAAAACCACAACCGTAATATTGTGTTTTTTATCATCGCCTAAACTGACAGAAAAATTATAGCCGGAGTCGTCTATATAACCGGTCTTACCGGCAATATTTTCTACTTTAAAATTATTCGGCACCCAATTGGTAAGTAGCCAATTGGTGGTCCAAATTCTTCTCGGTTTATCAGCGCCAATTGGACGCACATAATATTCACTCATCTGGACCGTAGTAAAAATTTTATCAAATTTTAAAGCGTCAATAAGCATTTTGGCCGTATCGGCAGCATTAGCCATATTTTTATCCGACAAACCGGTTGGTTCATCAAAACGCGCCGAGGATAAATGCAAATCTCTGGCTTTTTGATTCATCAGCGCTACAAACTGTTCTAGCGTAACGCCGCTATTTCTGACCATGGCGTTGATAGCCGAATTGGAAGAGCCAATTAGCGCTATATGCCAAAGATCTTCTAGGGGAAATACTTCGCCAACATCCACATGATGGTCTCCGGCAATATCACTATCAACTATAGCGGTAGTAGATGCCCAATTTATCGGCAAATCCAAAAGCACCATAGAAGTCATTAGTTTTGTAATACTGGCGAGCGGCCGCACTTCGCTAGCATTTTTTTCAAATAAAACTGTTTTTGTTTTGGTATCAAGCACAATCCCCGAAACAGCCGTCAGTGTCCCGGGGAAAGTTTCGTTGTTTTTGGCTAGAGGCACAGTTGGTTTGCTGATCGGCAAACTGCCTAAATTAACATCGCCGCCGACTGCGGCTCTTTTGCCGCTCGTAGGAAATTGCAAAAAAGATAATTTTTGACCAGAGCCAAAATAAATTGAAGAAAAAAATAATAGCAAAACTCCGGCCAGCATCATGCCAAAAGATGATAAAAAATCTTTAAACTTGGACAGCATAAATAAAATCTTAGTCTATTGTTCCTGATTGATGTTAGTTATATAAGGATGAGCATGCAGTTCGGCATAATTTGGTAATTCTTCCAAACTTCCCACACCCATATGCCGCAGATAATCCATTGTCACTTCATAAGACGGCAACAAACTAGCGGCGTCTTCATTTTCTTTTACTAAACCTCGCAACATTAAATTTCGTAAAATAATACCGCAATTTACACCTCTGATTTGTTCCAACTCTGGTTTGGTAATCGGTCCGCAATAAGAAATAACGGTTAAGGTTTCCAACTGCGGTCGAGTGAGCTCTTCCGAAACTTCGGCTTTCATAAAATTCTCGGCCTCGATTCTATTGTCTGGACTAGACATCATTTGCCACTCTTCATTATTTTTTAAAACTACAATACCGGAAGTCGGATTATTATACTTTACTTGCAAATTTTGTAAAGACTCTACGGCTTCTTTTTCATCTATCTTTAAAATATGCGCTATTTTTTTAGACGACAAGGGCTTAGAAGCCACAAATAAAATTGATTCAATTTTTGCTTGTAGAGACATATAATTAATTTTTCACAATTAGCATATCGTCAAATGCCAGCGTTTGTTTTACCAAAATTGTTTTTTCTTTTACTAATTCTAACACAGCTAAAAAATTTATTATGACTTCGGTTCTATTTTTGGCCGAAGATAATAAATGCTGAAAACTAAACTCTCGATTTGTTTTTAAAAAATTTCTAATCGTGTCTATTTTTTGCTTAACCGATATTGAATGGTCTATGGTAACTTTTGGCAACGCTTCTACGGGCTTTAAACGATTAAGCAAAAATACAAATGAATTATACAAACTATTTTTATCGGCGTTAGCAGGCAATACAAATTCTTTATTTTTTAGCGGCGGCTCAATGCGACCGTAGGCAACTTTGCCAGCTTGCCACAAACTATTTATAGTTTTGCTGGCTTCTACATATTGCTTATATAATTTTAATTGGTCGGCTAGCGCCGGCCCGTTTTCTTCTTGCGGACTAGCGTATTGTAACAAACTATGTGATTTGAGAAAAATAAGTCTAGCAGCAATGACCAAAAAATCCGCTAATTCTTCCGGACGATTTTTTTCTAACTTATCTAAATAAGAAAAAAACTGCTCTGTTATTTTGGACAGGGCAATTTCGGTGATATCCATTTTTTCCTGATCAATCAGTTGTAAAAGTAAATTCAGCGGACCTTCAAATTTTTCTAGTTTTAATTCTGTGGGCATTTTTTACTTATCTAATTTTATATGTACATCTTTCAAGGCTTGCTCGGGCATTTCCGACGGTGCATTCATCATAAGATCTCGGGCATCACCGGTCTTTGGGAATGGAATTACCTCGCGAATATTTTCTTCGTTGGCGAGTAGCATAAGAATACGGTCAATACCAGATGCAATACCACCATGAGGAGGGGCGCCAAAAGTAAACGCCTCTAACATATGACCAAACCGTTCTTGAATTGTTTTTTCGTCTAACCCTAATAGTTGAAATATTTTGTTTTGCAATTCACGTTTGTGAATACGAATACTGCCACCAAAAATTTCATTGCCATTAAGAACTAAATCGTATGCATTGGCGCGAACTTTAAATGGATCTGAATCAAGCAAGGCCATATCTTCGGTTTGGGGTGAAGTAAACGGATGATGCACTGCCTGCACCGAACCGTCATCGGCTTTTTCAAACATTGGAAAATCAACTACCCATTCAAAGGCAAATAAATTTGGGTCGTTTTTGTCTTCGCGTAAATCCGGTTTATCCGAATTATATTTGTCCATCGCTTCTTTATAAGAAATTCGTGGAAATGGCACAGTTTGAATCTTTTTTTCCGGAGCCACTTTGGCTACTAGTTCTATCATCATACCCTCTACCAAATTTAGCACATCTTCTTGTTCCACAAAACTCATTTCCAAATCTAACTGAGTAAATTCCGGCTGACGATCGCCGCGCTGATCTTCGTCGCGAAAACATCTAGCTACTTGAAAATATTTTTCTACACCGGCCACCATCAGCAGTTGTTTAAATTGCTGCGGTGATTGCGGCAAAACATACATTTTTCCGGAATGCACGCGGGACGGAACCAAAAATTCACGCGAGCCTTCTGGAGTTCCCTTTGTTAAATTCGGAGTTTCTACTTCAATAAAGTTTTTGGCATGCAAGTATTCTCTGAAAAAAGTTTCTACTTTGTCGCGCAAAATTAAATTTTTAAGCATTCGCTCTGAGCGCAGATCCAAATAACGATACTTCAATCTTAATTCTTCGTTAATACCTTTAGTATCTTTATCTATTTCAAAAGGCGGAGTTTCGGCAGTGTTGAGCACTACCAATTCTTTCATTAAAATTTCAATTGTGCCGGTCGGCATATCCGGATTTTTTTGTTTTTCACCGCGTTCTTTTACTATGCCTTTAATCTGCAATACCCATTCCGGACGAACTTCCTTAAGTCTTTCGTTTGAAGCTTCGTCGAGTTCGTTTGGCACGCCGACCACCTGTACAATTCCATTACGGTCGCGCAAATCCAAAAAGACAATTTTGCCCATATTACGGCGGGCATTTACCCAACCCTTTAAGATTACTTCCTCCCCTACCTTACTTACAGTTTCAGTTATTAGAATACGCATACAATTGCTCTAATTTTATATATAGTTAGCCATTTTTAAGTTAAAAAGATTGACAAAACTATTTTTTTAATTTAATATATTTAATCCCGGCTTAGCTTGCTCGTATTATGCGAGCCGCTTTCCCCCGGAAGAATCTAGGCTCAAATGCTCATTATTGCTTGTGTGGTTGGCACAATTGCATTCTTCTCTGGTATTTTGATCGGAAAAAGCAGGCTAACAGGAAGGTGGTTTTCTTTAGCAAAAGTAGAAAAAATTATCAGGTACGCATTTACTTCCGGGTTCAGAGCAGGCTACCTCCAAGGCAGGGTTGATGAATTTCTACGGCTTGAAGAAGATTCCCCAGAACCTCTGCAGACACCAGAACAACCTGGTGTGGAGGTAGCGCCAGAAAAAAAACCAACTGACAATTGAAAATATCAACAGTGCGCCAGCCGCTTCCCCATCCACCCAATAACGGACGGGCAATGCGTCTGGCTTTTTTAATTTATGAAATGTACAACTCCGCAATCTCTACCAATCTATTTGCATAACCTGTTTCGTTATCATACCACGCTACAACTTTTACCAAATTTCCGCCCACAACATTAGTTAAACTCAAATCTACAATTGCCGAATGTGTATCACCGATAAAATCCGATGAAACCAACTGTTCGGTAGTTGTATCTAAGACTCCCCTAAATCTTTCGGTCTTGCTGGCATCTATCATCGCTTGATTGATTTCTTCTTTTGTCACATTTTTTTTGAGAAGTACAGTCATGTCCGATACAGACACCGTTGGCACCGGCACGCGCAACGCCAAACCATCAAATACTCCCTTAATAGTGGGGATTACTTCGGTAACCGCAATGGCCGCGCCGGTGGTAGTAGGCACAATATTTTCGGCGGCGGCCCTAGCTCGGCGTAAATCTCGGTGCGGGCCATCTTGCAAATTCTGATCGGCGGTATAGCCATGAGCGGTGGTCATCATTGCTTTTTCTATACCAAATGTTTCGTTAAGCACAGCCATTACCGGACCAATGCTGTTAGTGGTACAAGAAGCATTATTTATTACATCCGATTTTTCGGCATGACATTTGGCGCAATTAACAGCGCGTACATAGGTTGGCACATCGCCGCCTTTGGCCGGAGCGCTAATGACAACTTTTTTGGCGCCGGCTTTGAGGTGCTGCTCGGCTCCTGCGCGATCGGTAAATCTGCCGGTACATTCTAAAACTACTTCTACTTTTAATTTTCCCCAAGGTAGCTGCGTGGGATCTTTTTCGGCAAAAACCGAAATTTTTTCTCCGTCTACAATAATATTTTTTTCATCGAAACTAACTTCTTTGGCATATTTACCATAAGCAGTGTCGTATTTTAATAGATGCGCTAAAGTTTTGGTATCGGTGAGGTCGTTAATACCAACAATTTTTATGCCTTTTCGGCCAAACGCGACTTTGAAAGCTTGTCGGCCAATACGACCGAATCCGTTTATAGCGATTTGCATATTCGATACGATAAACTTAAAATTAATAAATTATTAAAACAGCTGCTACTACAAGAAGTAAAATAGAAGCCAGCCAACCAAGGGTATAAAATAACATTGTTAACGCTTCTTTCTTTTTATTATCCAAATACAACATAACCGGTCTGCCAAAAACTAAAATTGCCATTATAGCGGCCGACAAAACAAAAAAGTTCAGCATTATAATAGGCGCAAAAAAATTCGGCACATTTTTCCCCACTCCGGAATTAAAAAACAAAGCTATACAAAAAATATATGCATATACTAGTAATGCATGACCTAGTGAATGACCGAGCAATTTTTTGTTAAAAGCCATATATTATAATTTATTATATCTTTTTTAAACCACTCTAGCAAACACGCATTTTAGGTATTCTCCTTCGGTAAAAGATACTAATTCCGGGTGATCAATACCGTGAGTATAGGTTTCCAAAATCTGTAATGTGCGACGAGACCGGCCCGCTGATTCGGATAACATATACCTAAAATCCGACAGGGTCACGTGAGCTGAACAAGAAGCCGAAACTAAAATGCCTTCGGGGTCTAAAATTCGCAACGCCATTTCGTTTATTTTTTTGTAGCCCATCAAGCCTTCTTTTACCTTGTGCCTATCTTTGACAAAGGCCGGCGGATCCAAAATTATCACATCAAACTTTTTCTTTTCTTCTTGCGCGTTAAATAAATATTGTTTTACATCGGCGCAAACAAATTCACATTTTTTTACGTCCATTTTATTTAATCTTACATTTTCAACAGCCAGTTCTAGCGCGCTCTCCGATGCGTCCACACTCACCGCATGTTTGGCTCCTGCTCCCAAGGCATACACACTAAAACCTCCGGAATAAGAAAAACAATTCAACACGCTCTTTTTATCTACATATTTTGTTAGAGCTTGCCTTTTATCTCTTTGATCCAAAAAGAAGCCGGTTTTTTGCCCACCAATTACATCTACCCAAAATTTATATCCATTTTCGGATATTTTTATCCGTTCCGGCACCTTTCCATATAATAAACCGACCTGTTTTTCGGCGCCCTCTATGCCGCGCGTGCGGACATCCGATCTTTCGTAAATACCCTTTGGTTTAACAACTTTTTTTAAAGCCTTTACTATATTATCTTTCCAAGCTTCCATTCCCGGAGTATGAAATTGCAAAACCAAACAATCGGCGTATTTATCTACAATTAAGCCCGGCAACAGATCGTTTTCACTGTGAACCAAACGATAAGAATCAGTGCCCTTATTTTCTACAAAATTCTTTCTAATTTCATAAGCCTGGCTAATTCTTTTTTCAAAAAATTTATCATCCACTACTTCTTGTTCATCCCAACTCCAAAGCCGAACCGCAATCTGGGAGTATGAATTAAAATAACCCTGGGCTAAAAAACCACCCTCTTCATTTACCAACATTACAGGATCGCCACTTTTTAGGCCTTCGGGAATAAATTTAAGTGCGCCAGAAAAAACCCAAGGGTGTCGGCCGAGGATAGGCCCAATTCTTTGCCTATGAACAGTTAGTTTTTGCATGTGAAAAGTATATCAAACAATAACACCCAGCACAATGGCTGGGCGTTATTTATTAAACAGGTATTTTTATAGATTATTAAGCGCGGCACGAGTACCTGGGCCAACAAAACCAACTGGTTTTAATTTA
Organism: uncultured Gammaproteobacteria bacterium; assembly: GCA_964594385.1. GTDB lineage: Bacteria > Patescibacteriota > Patescibacteriia > Magasanikbacterales > GWA2-37-8 > XYD2-FULL-39-9. The sequence continues at coordinate 15,074 of CAZQLV010000001.1, forward strand.
TGCGCTTTCTGGAAAGCCATCACTGCAGCTCTAGTTGACGGTCCAAAGGTTCCGGTATTTGTTTTGTATTTAAAGAATCCTAATTCTCGAAGTTTTTGTTGTAATGCTTTTACTTCTCCGCCACGTGTGCCAGGAGTCAAAGTGTGGACAAATACAGCCATAGGAGAAGCGTTTGATGATGCTGGGGCACTCCAAGCCGCTGCATAGGACGGAGGGGTAGTTTGGTTCGTGTTAGGATTTGTTTTTGGTTGGTTAAATGGGTTGGATGGAGCTCCACCACCACCGCCACCACCAGAACCACTGCCGCCACAAGCATTAGTAGTACCCGTAAGCACTGAAGAAGAGGCTGTGACAACACCATCGCCATTTCGGCCAGCAACTGTAAAGCTATCTGTAACACCACAATTAATTCCTCCAATAGAAAAAGAAGTGTCCGTGCTCCAAGCAGAATTTAAACCATTAGCATCTTCTGCCCAGAACTGCTCGCCTGAATCACCATTCCATGAGAGATTGAAACCATTAGAGGCGGCAGACAGAGATACAGAAGAGGGAGCATTAGATAAATTGTAAATAGTTGCGGTCGAGCTATAAGTTGTTGTCTCGGTATTATCACCACTGACTGCAGCTACAGATATTATATGGGCGCTACTGCCGCTAAGTCCTGTGGTAATAGTACTGGTTACGCCTGCGACAAAATTGATAAAGTTGATAGTCGCAGTGGTTGTACCCCAAGTAAAGTCTGATTGTAGATACTTTACAGTTGATCCACCAGTATCACGAACAATATAAAGAGTGGAAGTTGGGTTGGTGGATGAGTTAATTGTCACCGTAATAGTTGTCAAAGTGGCAGCCGATACACTGCTAGTGGGTGTGTTAGGTATAGTAGAAATAACAACAGTTGTACTATAGGTGGTAGTTTGCGTACTATCACCATTAATTGCAGCTACACTGATAATGTGTGGGGTGCTTGTAGCCAAACCGATAGTAGTAGTTCCGCTAGCTCCGCCAAGTTGGGAATAATTAAATGTCGCCGTAGCGTTACCCCAAGTTTGGTCTGACTGGAGATACTTGGTTAGTGTAGATGAAGCAGTATCGCGAACTATGAAGGTAGTAGAAACGGTGGTTGGGTTTCCGGCCGGATTAATTACGACTGTTAATCGTTGAGGATTGGCGGAAGTTACAGTCGGAGCAGCGGGAGTTTGGGCTAAGGTATAAACAGTAGCAACAGCCCCATAGGTGGTGGTCGCTCCAGCTCCGTTGACTGCAGCTACACTGATTTGGTGCAAGGTGTTAGTGGCGAGGCCTATGGTGGTGGTACCGTTGACATTGCCGCCAAGCTGAGCCATGGTAAAGGTGGCTGTAGCAACTCCCCAGGTTTGATCACCTTGCAAATATAATGTCTGAGTAGATGAAGCGGTATCACGAACTATATAAGTAGTTGAAGCCGGATTGGTAGAAGAATTAACTATAACTTTCATGGTTTGCGAATTTGTGGAAGTTACGGTCGGAGTGCCAGGTGTGGTAGCAAGAGTATAGGCACTTGAAGTTACATAACTTGAAGAAGCGTTAACATCACCCTCCGCAACTCTTAGGTAATACAAAGTGTTGGTAGCCAAATTAAGAAAATCAAAAAATCTTCCTGTGCTTGTAGCTACGGTAGTAGTAACAGTCCAAGTAACGTTATCGGTAGAACTGCTAAAGCCAAAAGTGATACTAGTATCGTTACTACTTGTGGCAAAACTAAACTGAATTTGATGAGTGCTGGTGACGGCAGTGATTGCTGGGCTGGACAGAGTTCCCACAGCCGCTTTAGCATTAAAAACAAAAAAAGTTAGACTGAAAAGCCCAACTAAAAAGACAACCACCAAAGATTTTGTTAAATTCATCTTTTTCTTTAAAAAAGACAAGGCCATAAATTAAAATTTTTCTCCTAGTTAAGCCTAGGAATTAAGTGTATTAAAACTTAATTAATATTATACACCTTTTTTTACTTGCTACCTAAGTTACCCCTGTGGATAACTCAAAATATTTTATATAAAATAAAAAAACAGCTGCTTTGCAACAGCCATTTTTTTATTTGTTTTATAATATTATTTTAACTGAGCCTCTACTTCGGCAGCAAAATCAGTAGTTTCTTTTTCTATACCTTCCCCCACTTCAAATCTTACCATTTTTTCTACCACAACATTTTCTCCCAATAATTTTTGAATGGTTTTTTCTTCGTCTTTGATAAACGGCTGTTCCAATAAACAAATTTCACTATAAAATTTATCTAATTTACCTTTGAGGATATTGGCAATCGCCGCTTCCGGTTTGCCTTGTTGTTTTAGCTGCTCGGTATAAATTTCTTTTTCTTTTTCTACTATTTCGGCCGGTACTTCGTCGCGACTAACATATCTTGGATTAGAGGCAGCAGCATGCATTGCAATATCGGCAGCCAAACCAGCGTGGGTGCTGTTTTTAAGTAAGACCAATACCGAAATTCTACCACCTAAATGTGAATAGGCGCCAAATACATCCGCGTCGGTTTTTTCTACTACGGCAAAGCGGCGCAACGAAATCTTTTCACCAATTTTGGCAGTCAAATTATTCAAACTGTCCTGCAAACTTTCACCGTTAACCATCGCGCCCATAGCGACTTCTAAGGTTTGTGGTTTTTGTTCCAACAACGCTGTGGCAAAATCATCTACCATTTTTTTGAAGTCATCGTTTTGAGCAACAAAATCTGTTTCGGAATTTACTTCCAAAACTACGGCCATATTGCCATCTACTTTTACTTGAGTAGTACCTTCGGCGGCAACTTTGTCCGTTCTTTTAGCAGCCTTGATTATACCCTTTTTGCGCAAAATTTCGGCAGCCTTTTCCATATCACCCTCGGCTTCATCTAAGGCTTTTTTACAATCCATCATACCAGCGCCGGTAAGAGCGCGGAGT
>CAZQLV010000002.1:0-17633 GCA_964594385.1 uncultured Gammaproteobacteria bacterium
ACGGAATAGCTAAAACGTTTAGCAGGGTACCGTAAGATAATATAACATATATCGGCATAGCCGCGTCGTATTTCTGTCCAAAAAAGAAACTGATTAAGTATTGGGAGGGAACAATAAAAACTGCAATTCCTATAGTGGCGACAAGAACCCATTTAAATACTCTCTTTACAAAGGCAACCAATTCTACTTTATTTTTCAAACTGCTTACTTTAGGCATTAAAACAGAGCCAATAGAGCCGGAAATTACCGGAAAAAACTGAAGCAATTGCCACGCAACAGTGAATACCGCGACCTCCTCTAATCCAAGATAGTGGCTAATCATAATTTGATCCACTCGACTGGCTAAAATAGCCACTAGAGAAGTAATGGTCAACCAAAAGCTAAATCTAGCCAATTGTGAATGTAGCTTTTGTTTAACATCTGAGTCAATCACCACTTTTCCAAAATTCTTAGGCAAAACTTTGAAATTTACAATAAATAAAATCCAAGGAATAAAAATATAAATAGATAGATAAGCAAATACGTTCTTTACACCAAAAAACATAAGCACCAAGGCTATAACCAACCGCAAAAAACCTTTTAATGATTGAACTGAGGCATTGTATAAAAATCTTTGATTTGCCTGTAAAAAAGTGGCCAAAAAACCAAGTAGAATAACACCGCCCACACCGATTGAAGCATAAGCCAAATATGGCGCTACCCTAACCTGTCCATATATATATTTAGCTACCGGGTAGGCCAAAATAAACCCGCTAAAAGTAAGCGCCAAACTCAAAGAAACTCTCCAACGCCAAATTGTTTTAACTAATTGTTTTAATTTATCTGTTTGGTTTGTCGATATATAATACGGCGCAAACCTTAAAAGCCCAGCATTTAAACCAAAATCAGACATTTCTGCCACCACGCTTAAAGCAACAACTGCGAGAGAAAAAATACCAAAAAGTTCCTGGTTCAAAGATCTGGCCAAAGCGATGTTGAGGGCAAATAAAGATGCGCCATTTATTAACGATCCGGTAACAACAAAAGCGGTCTGATGTAAAGCTCGTTTTTTTATTATCAATTTTAATTCCTCTACAATTTGCATACTACTCTTTAATAAAATCATTTTTTACAGTTGCACTAAGCCCAGTTAGTCCCAACCCACTGATTCGATGGGTAAACTTTTTAGGAATAAATTTGGCCAACGTATTCTCTATAGCATAACCAATAAAAGAAAACGGCAGGCCTTTAATTAGGGCATACTTCCATATTTTTATCATCTCTTTTCTAAAACCATATAAACGAGTAGAGATATAATCCCCTTGTTTAAAGTGCAGCACAAACCCGCCTTTTTTCCAATCATTAATATTAAACTCGTCATTTAAAAAATACCGACCGCTTATCTTAAAATAAAAATCTGCGTCCTGATCCAAACGTTTTAAAGCATAAAGGAGCATAGATACTTCTCCCAAACTTTTAAAAGTGCTGTCTACTGCCCATCTAACTAATTTTTTATCGCCCAAATATAAATATTGATCGGATTTTTCTTTCAAACCTGCCGGCAAATCGCTTTGCAGGCCTCCTTCTATCAAAACTATTTTTGCTTGCGGCACTTTTTTGCGGATAGTTTTTATGGTATGGGCGGTCTGCTGAGTGCGCTCTTCCGGACTAAATATAGATCTCACTCCGTCATACGTCACTTTTTTATTTTCTTTTGAATAAATTACCGATGTAATTAAAAAACAAAAAGAATTCGGGTTAGTTTCTTTTAGACGAGTTTTACCAACTGCCAAATAAAAAATAATGCTAACGATAATTTCAAATGGGAGTATAAAAACAACCCTATACACTTGTCTTAGTAAAAAAGATACGGGATTTTTAAAAAAATTAGACCCGCTTTTTTTAAATTTTTCTAACAAAGATTTTATCATGCTTGATATTTGTTTTTAAACGAATCGTATATGGCTGGCAAACCTTTTTCCAAATCTATTTTATGATACCAACCAAGTGAATGAATTTTTGCGGCATCCATTAATTTTTGCGGCATACCGTCTGGTTTAGTTTTATCCCACGCAACTAGGCCGGAATAACCAACAACATCTTTTATAATATTTGCCAGTTCCAAAATTGAATAATCTTTGCCGGATCCGGCATTTATAAACATTTCACCTTTCTCGTTTTGCTCTTTAGTCGGGTCAAAATTAGTCATCACAAAAACACTCGCTTCCGCCATATCGTCGGTATGCAAAAATTCTCGGCGAGCCTGCCCTGTCCCCCACAAAACAACCTCGTCTTGATTTTGCATTTTCGCTTCGTGAAATTTACGCAACAGTGACTGCAAAACATGGCTATTTTTAAGATCAAAGTGATCGTTTTCTCCATAAAGATTGGGGGGCATGATAGCCACAAAATTTGTACCATACTGTCTATTATACATTTCACACAATTTAATTCCCAAAATTTTGGCTAAAGCATAACCCTCGTTAGTTGGTTCCACTAATCCGGTAAGCAAATATTCTTCCTTCATTGGTTGGGGGCAAAGACGAGGATAAATACAAGATGAACCTAGCAATAATAATTTTGTGACTTTATTTAAATAAGCTTGATGGATAATGTTATTTTGAATTTCTATATTTTCATAAATAAATTGAGCCGGAGATTCAATATTGGCCATAATGCCACCTACTTTGGCGGCAGCCAAAAATACATACTCCGGTTTTTCCTGTGCAAAAAAATCTGCTACCGCTTTTTGATTCAAAAGATCCAACTCTGCGTGCGTGCGTAAAACTAAATTATTATAACCTTGTTTTGCCAGTGCGCGCACAATAGCCGATCCGGCTAAGCCATTGTGACCAGCCACGTAAATTTTTGCATCTTTTTGCATCATATAAATTTACTTAAAAAATTTTCTAACACTGGTTTCGCCACTCTCAATTTTTCGTTTCCAGAAAGAATCCCCCATCTCTGCCAAAATAGCAGCATACTGCTCTATTCGTTTTAATTGCATTTTCCGATCGCTTACCTCGCTACCGCTCTGAGAAGGGTCATACTCATAATCCACTTCCACGCCGGCAACTCTTTTCCCATCATGATAAGCATCAATCACTGGCTTAAGGATGGAATCCCACTTATCTAATTTACCACCATACTCGGCAAAATACTTACCACCTACTTCATTAAATAATTTTGGACCAAACCATAGATCCAATACTTCGTTCTCGCTCTGCTGATCACCATAAGTAATTTTATTTGCTCGTTTATTAGCTCTTTGCTCTAAATTTGCTTGTAACGGTGGTAGTGTTTCCATGCTCTTTCTTTTTGGCACAACGATATCTGTCTTATTTTCTCGCAAAGGAGTTAGCATTGCTTCGATAGATTCGGCGGTAATTAAGCCGTCTTTTTCTGGCTCAACCCACATATAATATGGAGTCTGTTTTTCCGCGGCAGCAACCTCTAGCGCCTTGCGACGACTCTCACCCATTTTTAATGTCGGATCAACTAATAAATTAACATTGGGCATTTGACGAATTTTTTCAAGAAACGCTTCGTTAGACCCCCCATCTACGACTACAACTTTGACGCCAAGATTATTGGCGTTTTCCAAAAGTTTTATAGCCAACTTTTCTCGAACCTGAGAAACAGGGTCGTCTTTATAAAAAGTTGTTGTAAAAATTGTTAAATCATCAAAATTATTTTTTGCATCCATATCTATTATACTTTAGAAATTAGCTCACATAATTTTTCCACCTCTTCCGCCGTCATCTCCGGGTTATTACCAAAATAAAAACCATTGTCGTGGACAAAACGCGCATTTGGACAAGGTTCATATTCTGATACATACTTTCTAAAGAATGGTTGCTGAGTCATATCCCCGGCAATAATCGGACGAATTTCTACATCATTTTTTTCAAATTTTTCTCGATAACTGTTAAATAATTCTTTAGTCTTAAATATTACCGGCATCGAAAAATTTGAAACCAAATCCATATGATCTAATTCCAACGGAATAATATCTTGATTATTTAAAGCGGCTTGGTGAAACTTTTTAAAGTTCTCTTCCCTGTGCCCCACGATTTCATCCCAATATGGCAAAACTCTATTGCCTATAAATCCTTGAATTTCGGTTGGTCTGGCATTATAAGCCAAATCATAAAAAGTATATTTGTCATAAAAAACATCTATGTTGTGCTGCGCTCTCATTTCTTCTTGACGTTCTTTGGAAAGGTTGCGATTCCATCCATGGGCTCTGGCCATCACAAGCGCTTCATACAAACTACTATCGTCTACACAAATCATACCGCCTTCTATTGTAGAAAAATGATGGCCAACAAAACTGGAGAAGGTGCTGGCTAAGCCAAAATTTCCCAACAGCTTACCGCCAACTTTTGAACCAAGTGATTCACAGTTATCTTCTAATAATACAATCCCATTTTCTTCACACAAAGCTACAACATTAGAAATATCGGCAGAAAAACCCAAAACATGAGTAATAAATAATGCTTTAAGCGAATGCTTATCCAAAACTTTTTTGAGTTCGGCAGAGGAAACATTTAGATTGGAAACTTCACAATCAATAACTACTGGCCGCAGCCCCAGCTGAATGACAGGCATAATGTTGGTAGCCCAGGTAAGAGCTGAAACACCTACCTTATCTCCAACCTTAAGCATACCCTTATTTAGCAACGCCTGAAGCAAAACCAAATTGGCCATACTGCCACTACTTACAAAAGCTGCATACTTGCGATTCTGTTTTTTGGCAAATGACTCTTCGTATTCTTTGCACTGCTTGCCCATGCTAAAAATTTCGGCTTTCATCACAAATTCTGCCAATGCTTCTTTAGTTTCTTGCTCTCTATAAAAAGACGATTTAATTAGTTTAATCATATATATAATTGGTATTAATCTTTAAATAAATAAAAGGAAGCCGCATCGCCATCATTGGCTTTATTTAACGCTTCGGCTTTTTCTGTAAATTCTTGCATCTGTTGTTTGGAAAATACAGATTCATCATATAATTCTGCATATGACCGCTTGTCGCGCAAAGGAATACCTTTTAAATACTGCTCGCTGCCCCAAAATTGAAATGCTAATGAATCAAACACCGTATCCATTTTTTTAAACCCAACTTTGGAGCTAAGTATTTTCATACTTTCCACTGTATGCAAATAAAAATGTCTTGGCGCATCTAACTGCACCCAATTTACCCCATATGTTCGCCAAGCATAAGTGCCGGCAACGGGAATACGAATAAGCGCGCAACCGCCTTTTTTTAATAATCCTAACACCTGCCCTAGCACTTTCTCCTGGTCTGGCAGATGCTCAAAAACATGATTAAAAATTATCAAATCATACTCGCCGGTAACTTGATCTAATGGTTTTTTATGAATTGTCACTCCACCGGGATAATAAATGTCTTTGGCTATAAACGGATCTACACCCTCTATGTTAGCATAACCTGATTTTCTAAATCTCAATAATAAATAACTTCCGCTCCCACAGCCCACATCCAAAATATGAGCATCAAACGGTAATTGTAATTTTTCAAACCATGCATAAAAATCCTCATCATTAGGATAAAAACGAGAGAGAAATTTACCAATTAAATTATTTTTCTTATGAACTCGGTACTCAATTAATTGTTTTTTTAAAAAAATCTTTAATGGATTATATTTGTAAACAACTTTACCAAACGAATAATAATTATCCGGATAATACTTCGCTATATTTTCTGGAACTTTAATAATTTGCACACAACCGCATTGCCCACATTCCAGATACTCAAATTTATCTCTAAACCCAAACATCATCTCCTGGGCAATGTGAATTTTGTTGTTCACAATATTACCACAAATTGTACAAGGCAATTGCTGATCCATAACTTTATTTTAATTCTGCTTCCGCCATTATTTTTACCAACTCCTTAAACCGCACTTTGGCTTCCCAGCCCAAAACCTTCTTGGCTTTAGAAGCATCGCCAAGCAAAAATTCTACTTCAGCTGGTCGAAAATATTCCGGATCTATTTCAACTAAAACTTGCCCGGTGGTTTTATCTATTCCTTTTTCTTCCAATCCGTCACCCTCCCACTTTAAATCATAACCAAAATAACGAGCCGTTTCTTCGGCAAATTCTCGCACACTATGCGCCTCACCCGTAGCAATCACAAAATCATCCGGCTGAGGCTGCTGTAACATCAACCACATTGCCTCCACATAATCTTTGGCATAACCCCAATCACGCTTAGCCTCTAAGTTGCCAAGATAGATCTTTTGCTGCTTGCCGGCTTTAATTTTTGCAAAACCATGAGTAATTTTCTTGGTCACAAATGTTCCACCGCGACGAGGTGATTCGTGGTTAAACAAAATACCATTACAAACAAACATTCCATACGATTCACGGTAATTAACAGCTATGTTATGGGCGAAAACCTTGGCGCAACCATAGGGACTACGAGGATAGAATGGCGTGGTTTCTTTTTGCGGGGTTTCCAGAACCTTGCCGAACATTTCCGAAGATCCGGCCTGATAGAATTTAACTTTTAAACCAGAGTCTCGGACCGCGTCCAACAGACGAAGCGTTCCCAGAGCGACCGTATCAGCGGTGTACTCCGGCAATTCAAAACTAACCCGCACATGGCTTTGCGCGCCTAAATTATAAATTTCGTCCGGTTTAACTTTTTCCAAAATTCGATTTATATTACTGCTATCTGCCAAATCACCATGGTACATCTTTAGTCTAGCCCCGCGCTCATGCGGATCCTGAAAAATATGCTCTATGCGACCGGTATTAAAACTGCTGGATCGACGCATAATGCCATGAACTTCATAGCCCTTTTCTAATAATAACTCCGTTAAGTAAGAGCCATCCTGTCCTGTAATGCCGGTAATTAACGCCCTTTTAGTTTTACTATTTGTGTTTGACATACAAATATTATATTAAGAAATCTTTGCCAAAGATTCATCAACTACAGCAAAATCTTTTTGGCGCCAACGAAAAACTAAATACAAAGGATATAGCATCGTACCGCCAACCAATGGATAATAATACCACAGCTCACCTACTGACGCGGCATCAGCTCTGATTGTTACCCAGGTGAGAATATGATAAAACGGAGATGCTAAACTAAACCAAGCTGCAATTTTAAGCACGTAAGAGTTCTGATTAACCTTATAAACAATCAAAGCCAAAGGAATAAAACACACGCCGTACCATGGCCAAAACGATTTTTGCCAAACCATAAGAAAAACTAACAGAAAGATCATTATCATTTGTACATATTCTCCACTTTCTAATCTATTTTTCCGAGACAAAACAGCTAAACATTTTTTGATTATCGGATAAAGCAAGTAGATTGCCGTAAGCAACAACCCTCCTTGAACTAAGCGAGTGAGGTACCAATGCGCCTGGTCGCCTAAAAACCACACGAATGCTGGCTTTAAGGAATAATAAATTGTAGCAAAAATACTCATCGCCGCCCATTTAGACTGAAGAGCTAGGGTGGAAAACACCCCTGGACCAACCCAATACGGTTTCCAACTTAAAACCGTTATTACACCGGAAATTGCCAAACCAAACGCCATTTGCAGCGTGCTTTTTTTCCATGAGTGCTTATCAACTTCCTGCCACCACCACAACACAAAAAACGGTACGAGTAAAACAGGCATAAATTTTATCCAAATTCCCACAGTTACAGCCGGCAGCACCAACCACCAGCGTTTGGTGTGCGCGGCATAGATGGCTAAAAGCAAAAAAAATAACCACAGAACATCAAAATGCCCATTTACCACCCACTCGAACAAAAGTATTGGTTGCGCAAACCAAAGCACATACCAAGTCGTTGTAGTTTTGTTGCTTGACAACAAATTACCCAATTTCATGGTTAAAATACCACAGCCAACCAAAGTTAATAACATGAAAAATTTCCAAAGAAACATAAAAATCAACTCCCGATCAAAACTCAGGCTATAGATCCAATGAAAAACTGCCGCCATAATTGGCCCATATGAAAAACCAACTATCGGAGCATGAGGTAGATTATTTTCAAAATCAACCTGAAGCATCCACGGGTCAACATACGGATTTATATGCTGACTAATTGCTCTACCGGCTGAAAAATAATACGGCATATCACTTGTGCCGAGCGGGACAACAAAGACTGCTAAAATACCTAAGCCGAACAATGCCCATTTCAATTTAGGAAATCCAATTGTCTGATCATCGTTTTTCCAAAGAAACCATGTTGCCAGTAAAAAACAAATAAAAACACCTACAATCAAAAAAATAATACCAAATACCGCTAAACCACTTAATTGCGCTTGCGGTGAGCACATTAACCAACCGTTGGTAAAAAAATTACATTGTCCCGCCAGGATTTTTGTGTAGCGCGATACTGATAAACCAAAAAATACTAACCAGCTTACAATATAACCAATAAATATATATTTTTTCAACATGATGAAAATTAGTTATAAACCGTTAACAAACTCCTCAAAACAGGCCACAACATATTCCATCATTTCTGTAGTCAGAGCCGGATACACTCCTACCCAAAAAGTATTATTCATGACTAAATCCGTATTTTTCAGATCTCCTACTACCCTATATTCAATTTTGTTATTGATAAAATATGCTTGCTTGGTAAGATTGCCGGCAAACAAATAACGCGTCGCAATTTGTTTGTCTTGCAAAAAATGCACGATTGCATCTCGGTCAAACGGCGCATCTTCTTTTACAGTTAACAAAAAACCAAACCAACTTGGGTCAGCGTTATCTAACCATTTTGGCAAAACAAAATATTTTTCAAATTTTTGCAAACCATTATACAAAGTTTTAAAATTGGCTTTGCGTTTGGCCACAAATTCATCTATCTTATCTAATTGTACCACACCTAGCGCAGCCTGGATATCGGTAACTTTTAAATTATAACCGAGTTCGGAATAAGTATATTTGTGGTCATAGCCATAAGGCATTTCGCCCAACTGCCAACCAAATCTCATACCGCAAGTATTGTCCATACCGGTTTTGCACCAACAGTCTCTACCCCAATCGCGAATAGAGCGAATTATTTTTGCCAAAATACCATCACTCGTAAACACAGCCCCGCCTTCTCCCAAAGTAATATGGTGCGCCGGATAAAAACTACAGGTCGCAATCTGGCCAAAAGTACCGGTATGTTTACCGTTGTACATAGAACCCAAAGCATCACAATTATCTTCAATCAGCCACAAATTATTTTCTTTACAAATTGCAGCCACAGCATCTAAGTTAAATGGATTTCCCAAAGCATGGGCAATAAAAATAGCTTTAGTTTTGGGAGAAATAGCTTTTTTAATTTCTTCTATATTGGCATTGTAATAACCCAATTCCACATCCACAAACACCGGCACTAGCCTATTTTGGACAATCGGATTAACTGTGGTTGGGAAGCCAGCGGCTACAGTAATTACTTCGTCGCCGGGATTTAATTTTTTGGAACCTAGCTTGGCCGACATCAGAGACGAAATAGCCAATAAGTTGGCCGAAGAACCAGAATTTACCAAAATCGCCTGTTTTACTCCCAACCATTTACTTAATTTACTTTCAAATTGTTCGCTAAAACGACCCTCTGTCCACCAACCATCCAAAACTGCCTCTACCATACTTATCATTTCTTTTTCATCAAAAACTTTACCCGAAATTGGCACCGGAGAATCTCCCGGTACAAATGTTTTAGGAGAAAATTTTTTATGGTATTCGGCTTCTATCTCTTTACGCAAACTTTCTTCCATACACTTAAACTTGGTTTAAATTAATTTTAACAGTTTAATCCTACCAGTTTTGCTTTAAAAAGGCAACGGGTGTTTGACTGTGAAATAAATCCAAAAACAAAAACCCCGCTGAATCAACTTCAGCGGGGAACAGATCGAAAAAGAGCAGCGGGCTCAGAGCTCCAGAACGCGTCGGAGCTCGCTGACCGTCATGGTCTCGACTCTTTGGTCCACACCCTTCTTCGCGAAAATGAAGGAGATATAAATCTGGCCTTCCTTGAACTGTGCCTTGGTGAAAGTCAGGGCAAGCGGTCCACGTTCATAGGTAGGTGGAGTATAATTGGTATCGTGCGGAGAATACCCCTCGAGGATCTCTCCGTCCAAACCAACCGAACTTCGATAGATCAGGCGATCAAGATCTCCATCAAGCTTCAGCCAACCCCAATCACATTCACCACCGCAAAAAATTCCATCTGCAATACGAGTAATATGCAGATCCTTGAATAGACGATCGAGACTCTGCTCGGGCAGCAGCTTACTCGCCGCCACCTTTGAATCTTCCAGTCTATCGAGATATTTCCCCATGACGCTTTCCTCCTTACTTCCAAGCCCTTACTGGGGGCCCGAGAAGTTGATTACACTAACATAGGTACTAAAAAAGATCAAGGTGCTAACCCTCGACTTTCTTGCTACAAACTACAAAGATTAATTAAAAATTCACTCGTTCCTTTTCAATCACCAGCGGCCGCTCACGGACCTGAGTATAAATGGCGCCGATATACTCCCCCAAAATTCCAATAAAAAATAATTGAATTGAAGAAAATAAAAATATACCAATCGTAAGTGGGGCCAAACCGGCTTCAAACCTATTCCAAAAAAGAAGCTTATAAATTAAATAAAATATGCCAACTACAAAACTAATAACCGACATACCAAAACCAATAAAACTAGCTAGGCGCAAAGGAATTTTGGAATGATTCACAAAACCCAGCATCGCCACATCATAAAGCGCATAAAAATTGCTGCTAGTCTTGCCTTTTTTTCTGGCCGGTTGTGTGTAAGGGATTTCGATGCGATCAAAACCGACTTCGGCAATTAACCCACGGAAGTATGGATACGGATCTTTAAGTGTGCGTAAAACTGCGATAAATTTTTTGTCGTACAGACCAAACCCGGTAAAATTTTTAATTTGTTCAATATCAGAAAGTTTTTTTATCAAATTATAATACACTTTGCGAACCGCAAACATTAATCCATTCTCCTCGCTCTGATTTTTTATTCCCACCACCACGGCATTGCCCTCTTCCCATTTCTGCAAAAATTCCTTTATCAACACCGGCGGATCCTGCAAATCAGAAACTATCAGCACCACGGCATCACCATGCGCCTGCAACAGTCCGTAATATGGAGATCTAATCCAACCAAAATTTTTAATGTTAACAATAATTTTTACATTGTAATCGGCGGTCGCCAATTTTTTTAGGATGGCCACTGTACTATCCGTGGAAGCATTGTCGATAAAAATATGTTCGTAACGATATTGCGGCAAATCAGCAAAGACGGCTTTCACTTGAGCATATACTTCTTCTACATTTAACTCTTCGTTATAACACGGTGTAACTATACTAATTAGTTTCTTTTCATTCATAAAATAAAATTGCCATTATTTAAGAAATTTATTTATTTTATCTTTATGCTTCTCTTTGTGTAAAAAGAAAAAATTGGTTTCCTTTGTTTGCTCGTCCATACTGAAGAAATGTTTCAAAACACCGTCTTCATTTACAAAACAATCGTACCCAACATCCGTTAATAATTTTATTATATCATTAGGATGATAATTAAATTTTTCCGACCATTTTCTAAGCATTTCGGTGAAAATAATCGGCTTAAATTTGATAATAGAGTTTAAACCGCCCTTAAAAGCCAATAACTCTGCGCCCTCAATATCGCATTTTATAAAATCTAGCCCCGTACTATTTTCCTCCACATAATCATCCAGCTTTTTTACAAAACAATTAATTTTTTCTAAGGAATCCGTATTTACTAAATTAGCAGCCGAGGCATTGCCAGACCCTTCCGGATAATAATAGAATGGAATTTCTTGTTCCTTATCGGAAAGTCCAAAATTATTTATATTAATGTTAGAAAATTTGTTCAAGGCAACATTATCTTTTAGATATGAAAAAGTTTTGGGAATAGGCTCAAATGCGTATATTTTACACTCGGGGAAACGACCGGCAATACTTAGTGAATACCATCCTATATTTGCGCCTATATCAAAAACAGTGTAATTTTTATCAATTAACTTAAAAATAAAATCGAGCTCTTTTTGTTCATAATGATCAAAATTTAATATTTCTACTGGAGATATTCTTTTATCTCCTTTGGCGCAAAGCAGTTTGATTCCGGAATCTCTGGTTGTCATAATTACTCCCCCATCAATTATTTCTATTTTAGCAATGTCGGTATCTTTAATAAAATCCGCGTATGCAAATAAATCGGCATGGTGCTGATACATAGTGTCGATGTATTCCGGCTTAGGCAGAGTGCCGTTTTTAAAATCGGATTTAATCTCTTGCATGCTTTTCATAATCGAAATGAATGAGTGAATTAAATTAAATGTTTTTAATTTAATTCCGAGTGAATGAGTATATATGCGACATAGCCCCTATATACGAAATGAGTGAGAGAAACAATCAAATGTTTTTGATTGTTTCCGAACGAATGAGTATATATGCGGCGTAGCCCCTATACTTTTTTAATAATAAATAATTTTATTCAAAACTTTTAATCATTCTTTTAAAACCATCCTCGATCGAATACGCCTGCTTCCACCCCAAACTAACAATTTTGTTTATATCCGGAGGAAAAAATGGAGTGGTAGTTCTAATATAACTTTTATTTACAATTTCCTTCCTAATTATTTTTAATTTTTTTTCCGGAAACATATTTACCAATAAATTGGCTAACTCCAAAATACTTACCGGTTTATCGCTATTAACATTGTATGCTTCACCCATATTTCCTTTTAATAGTACCATAAAAAATGCTACTGCGGCATCGGCAATATAACAAAAAATTCTTTGGGCGCTTCCATCGCTATTTAAGGCAATATCTTCGTTGTTAACAACGTTGCGGACAAAGTCCGCAAAAACCCGTCCATCTTCAAGCTGCACACCGGGACCGTAAGTATGAAATGGTCTAATTACTTTTATAGGAACTTGGTACTGACTAAACCATGCGCTACACATATTTTCACCCATTCTTTTGCTTTCGGCATAGCAAGATTCAATGGTAAGTGGGTCTAAAACGCCAAACTTTTTTTCATTATTAACTGAAGAATTATCGTTGATAGCGCCATAAACCGCGCCCGAGCTAAAAAATAAAAAACACTTTATTTTTTTCTCTCTGGCCAATTCCAAAAGATTGTATGTACCTAAAACATTAGGCAGTAGTGTCCCTACGGGATCACTACCATAATATATAGGGCTAGCCTGACTGGCAGCGTGAATTATATAATCCAAATTTTCATTTAAATTAATCTTCTCGCAAACATCCTGAACGATAAATTTTAGGTATTTATCATGTTTATGGCGTTCAAATCTTTTTTCGGCTTTTGCTAAATTTCTAACTAACGCAAAAACCGTTGTTTTATTTTTGAATAAATTTTTATTTAAATATAAAATTGTTTCTACCATATAGGCAGGAAGCGACCCGTTAGCGCCGGCAACCAGGATATTTTTTCCTTCCAGTTCATGCCATGGCAAATCAGCGCTTGTAATATAAGCCATATCCTCGTCAACAACTTTTGCAAAATTATTCGTCATGTCCATAGACATTAAAACCTTATTGTAATTTTGACATAGAAAAGATACTAAATCTCCTTATAATAAGATATTGATCGGCTTACCGTTTATGTAAGCCTCTACATTTTCTACAACTGTATTTGCAATATTTTCAAATGACTCTTTTGTATACCATGCTGAATGCGGAGTAAAGACTATATTTTTTAATTTTAATAATGGATTTGACTTGTCAACTTCTTTTAATACATCTATGCCTGCACCGGCAATAGTCCTGTTCTTCAATGCGCTATAAAGTGCTTGGGTTTCAATCAACCCACCCCTAGCTGTGTTAATAAGAATAGCTTGTGTTTTCATCATCTTTAATTCTTTTTTTCCAATTAAGTTGTTTGTTTTTTTGGTTAAAGGTGTATGCAGAGAAACAATGTCACTTTCTTTAAGTATTTCTTTAATCGATTTCATCTCAACTCCTTTTAACTTTTTCGGAATAATATCATAAGCTAAAACCTTCATGCCTAGCGCTTGAGCTATCTCAGCAACTCTAGTGCCTATTCTACCCACTCCAATTAAACCTAATGTTTTACCATGTAATGTAAATCCTACATATGGCGACGTTATCAAATCATTAATGGAATTAATTTCATAAGGATCCTTTCTGATTAAATAATCCAGTTCTACTACTTTGCGTATAACCGCAAAGATCAGTGCAAATGTGTGTTCAGCTACTGATTGTGTTCCGTAAGTAGGCAGGTTCGAAACAATTACATTGTTTTCTTTTGCAGCTTTCAAATCTACTCGATCATATCCGGTAGAAGCTAAAGAAATATACCTCAATTTAGAAGCATTCTTTAAAATGTTTTGAGTTATGGGTAACAACGAACAATGAATAACGGCGACATCAACATCTTTCAGTCTTTTAACAGCTTCTTTTTCGGTCTTGGTACCAATATATACGCTAACTTGACCTAATTTTTTTAATCGATCAAGATGTTTTCCGCCTAAAAAACATTCATTGAGTATTGCAATCTTCATACTAGACTGATTTAAGTTTATTGATTATTTCTTTCACCCAATATCCTGTACTTTGCGGCCTGTCACTTGTTATTAGATTACCGTCAATAACAACTTTTTCCTCAGAATAATTAGCACCAGCATTGATTAGATCAACTTTCATCCCAGGATAACAGGTTGCATTTTTTCCATTTAAAATATTGCAAGATGCAAGGACCCAAGGTCCATGACAGATTGCGGCAACAATTTTTCCGCTTTTAAACATTTCTTTTACGAATTTTATAACCTCTGGTCTTTGCCTTAGTCTATCTGGCGCTTCGTAACCTCCCACAACTAAAACGGCATCGTATTTTTTAGCATTGAGATCTGATAACTTTACGGTTGGTTTTGCAGGATACCCATGCTTTCCGACCGCGACTGCGTCGCTGCTTGTTGCAACATCAACATCTATTCCTTCGGCAGGCAAGACAAGCCAAGGAACTATAAATTCCGGATCTTCATGTCCTGGACCGGTCAAAATAACAATTTTTTTGCTCATACTAATCTGTATTTAAACGGATAAGAATATATGGTATAGCCTATATACTTGGAAATGAGTGATAGAGATAAATTAAATGTTTTTAATTTCCTCTGCATGATTTTTAAAAAAAGTTAACACCATTTCTGTATCAATTCTATAGTTGATATATTTTACTCCTAAAGAACGCCAATGCTTTACTCCTTCGGGGGTGTCGGTAAACACTCCAACCGCCACACCGGCCTGAGCGCAAACCTCGACGGCTTTTTTCATTTCCGCCACAACCTTTTCATGCCAAATCTGTCCAATAAGCCCCAAAGATTGACTTAGGTCATAAGGGCCAATAAACACCACATCCACACCAGGAACTGAAGCAATTTCTTTAATATTACTAATCCCCTCTCGGCCTTCAATTTGAACTATGATTAAACTTTTCTGATTTGCTTCTTTAACATACTGTTCTCTTGGTATGTTGGAAAATTCCGCAGCGCGGACAAACCGGCACAAGCCGCGCTCACCTTCCGGGGAAAAACGGGAAAACTGCACAGCCTGCTGGGCATCTTTAGCGGTTTTAATATGCGGAATTTGCAGACCTCCGATACCTAAATCTAACAGCCATTTAAAATAACTTTCCTGCAAACCCGGGACTCGGGCAATCAAACGTAATCCCCTGCGTTCTGCTGCTAAAATTAACGGATAAACTTCGCTTGGCGATACTGAACCACCATGTTCTAAATCTACCACGGCAAAATCAAACCCGGCCAAACCAAGTATCTCTACCATTTCTGGCTTGGAAATTCTGGTAAAGGGACCAACTAAAGAATCTTTGCTGTTTAACCAATCTTGTTTATTCATATAGTTGTTCATTTTTTTGTTCCTTTCTTTTTAACTGGGTCATTAATCATTTTACTTTTTTCATGCAAATCAAGAATCATCTCCTGAGATAATTCTTGACGCGGCAAAAACGGAAATAAATCTTCAATTGGCGGAGAAACCATGGTGCCATCCGGCTTAGTGGAAAAAGAAAGCTTGGGGATTAGTAACTGATATTTATCCATAGGCACAGTACAAATAACCGGCCCCTTAGCTTCCAAAGCTTTTTTTATTATAGCATCCACATTTTTTTCACCGGTAATTGCAAAAGTTTTAAAACCAAATGCCTGCCCGACTTTTATAAAATCCGGACAGGTTACACCAGAGTCCTTACCCGTAGCTGTAAACTTACGGCCAAACATTGCTATTTGCGTATGTTTAATGGACAGATAACCGTCGTTAACAAAAATAAAAATTTTTATAGGAAGTTTATGATGAATAATAGTTTGTAATTCCTGGATGTTCATCATCATAGAACCATCTCCGCTTACTAAAATTACCCGTTTTTGGTTATTGGCAAAACAAGAGCCAATGCTAAACGGCAAGCCCACGCCCATTACACCAAGGCCGGTAGAGGTAACCAATCGCATCCCGGCTTTTAATTTTATACACTGGTGCGTGCAAGTTAGGGCGGTGCCCATATCCGTGACTACCACTTCTTTATGGCCAAAATGTTTAGCCAACTTATCAACAAAAGTGTAGGAATTAACCAACCCCGGCTTACTGCCGTGCAATACAGGATCTACTAACGGGTACTTTTTCTTCCAAGAGTCGCATTTTAAAACCCAGTCCTGTGGCGTCTGAATATTTTTTGACCCGACCGATTTTAAAAGTTCTCTTATAAAAACACCGGCATCAGCCAAGACCGGCAAAACAGCGGGCATAGCAGTAAATTTTTCAAGTTCATTTGAGTCTATATCCACGATAACTTTAGTAGCGCCTCTGGCAAATTCACTATAATCATAACCTACTTGAGGTATGGCAAGCCTGGTGCCAATAGCAACTACCAAGTCGGCATTTTGTACAACAAAATTTGCGCAACGCTGACCGTAATTACCTTCGCGTCCATAATACAAATAATAATCGCTTGGTATAATATCTGCCCCATTCCAGGTAGACAATACCGGGATAGGAAATTTTTTTAATAAATCAGGTACTAATTCCACGGCACCGCCCAAACGAATCCCGTGACCTAAAATAAACACCGGACGCTTGGCTTTACTAATTAATTGTAAAATTTTGGAAATTTTTAAATCTGGCTGCTGCGCTGGTTCCGGCTTAAAGCCCTCTAATTGGGCTGGGTCAATCATTTGGGCTTGCACGTCGGTTGGGATATCCAGCCAAACCGGGCCCGGGCGGCCGCTTCTTGCTAAATAAAAAGCTTTTTCCAAGTGGAAACGAATAGTGCTCGGGTCGGTAACCAAAGCCGAGTATTTAGTTATCCCCGCTACCGTGCCGGCTATATCAAAACCCTGCACGCCCCACATGCGCAAATTTTTATGGCTTTTAGCAAACACGGATTTCTCCTGACCGGAAATAACTACCACCGGAATTGAATCAGCCCAAGCATCCAGCACTCCGGTAATGGCATTAGCGGCCGCGCCGCCGGCTGTGGTTGTCATAACACCAATATTCCCGGCTATTCTGCCGTAAGCCATAGCCGCCATCACTCCAGCCTGTTCGTGGTGCGGACAAACAAAGGATAA
>CAZQLV010000003.1:0-16018 GCA_964594385.1 uncultured Gammaproteobacteria bacterium
TTGCCCAAGACCTTCTAAGGCATAATATTCGGCCTGAACCGGAATCAAAATATGATCGGCCGCAATGAGCCCATTTAAAGTTAAAATCCCCAGCGATGGCGGACAGTCAATAATAATAAAATCATAGGCATGAGCCACCTCGGACAAAACTTCGTCTAATTTTCTTTCACGGTTCTCTACATTTACCAACTCAACATTTGCCCCAGCTAAATCGGGCGTAGCTGGCGCGACCCGCAAACCTGCATGGGCTGTGTTGTGAACCACATCGTGCAAACGAGCTTGACCAGACAAGCTGTGGTATAAACCCTGCTCTAATTCTTGATATTTGATTCCTAAGCCTGAAGTGGCATTGCCTTGGGGATCTAAGTCAACCAATAATACAAATTTGCCGCTCTCGGCCAGCGCCGCAGCTAAATTTACAGCTGTAGTGGTTTTGCCTACCCCGCCTTTTTGGTTAACTACCGCGATTACTTCGGCCATAATATTTTGAAAATCACAAAAAACTAAACAATGATACTAAAAACATTGTAACATATTCCGGCCAAATAAAAAAGCAAAGCTACCTTCACGCTACGGACATTTTACTAAATCACAGCCGAATTGCCCGCAGCCATTAGCGCCTAAGTTACCATCATTTTTAATAGCCACAACTTCCTCTTGGGCACCGCCCTTATTACTCTGACAAAAAAGCTTAAGCATTGAAGTAAAATCTTCTTTGGAACAAGCGGTCTTTAGGCCCTGATAATTAGCCATATTATGCTTCATTACTTTTACATAGCCTTTGCCCATATCCGGGTCGGAAGGGTTTGGAATACTAGTGTGCTGATCACGCATAATACACATACCGCTTGATATATTTTCCACATCTTCATGAAAGGGACTAATTATTGATCTGGCTAATATAATTAAAGCATTTTTATCAAAAAACCTGGACCAAATACCAATATCAACTCCATCTTGAGTTGAAAAAATTAAAGTATTAAAAGTTGTACTGGGTGCAGGTTGATAGAGGCCAAAATACCCAGGGGTTTGGTTGATATACACTTGCTCCTTTGCTGTAATTTTTTCCAGTCTTTCAGAAACTAAATTTGGGCGACTCGTAACTAAACTTTCTTGAATAATTATTTGTGGTATTGGCCTCGAACCATCACTGCCATCATCGCCGGTTTTAAATAAAAAGATATTGGCAGAATTCTTATTCCAAATAAATTTTTTATCTATAACCAAACTTGCTGGTATAGGGTTCGGAAAATAAATGTGAAAACCCGCATTTACGCCCGCATCTACAAATAATTGTTCATTAGAAAAATTTTTTGTATCTACAAATGATGAAAAGCCATATTTATCTGTAATAATGACTGGTTGGGATGAACTATTCTTCAGCATATTTTGCAAGGCACTTGAACAACCGGCACCGGTAATTAATAATATACTTACTAACCCAACTAAATACTTCTTCATAATTAATATTAAAAATCCTAAATCTGAGAATATTATACCACAAAAAAGTAGAAAAAAAACAGCGGCTTGATACTATCGCGCCGCGCACAGTCACTGCGTAATTTATTTGGCTATATTTGCCTTAACCACTGATTGAAAAATTTGTGATTTTCATCTCTAGTTTTTATGCAGAGATCAGTCGAACAACTTGGCGATCAATCTCAACTTCGATCAAAGCGTGCTTACGAACAACCTCTATCAACGACTTGCCTACCTGAGCAAGGACAAATGGTATGTACTTTTGGTCAAGTCCAGTGTCGTGAACAACTTCTTGAATATTTATAGTGGCAATGGCGTTGGCAACATTGCTTTCGCTAGCAATAAAAACCCCTCCGTTGGCTGCTGCCAAAACAACCCACAATACCTGGACTACCATATCGGTAAGCGGAGCATTCCATCCAACCTTGGAGGTTTCAAATGAAGGCTCCGATGACATATCCAACGATTCTGACGGGTCAACCCCTTGCTCCCTGCAATAATCAATAAACTCTGGACTCTCAGTGAGCTCCTTGTAATAGCTAACAAACTCAGGACTCACAAGAGCTTCCTTAGCTATAGAGATTACCAGATCTCGAATAAGGGGAAAAGTGCCGAAAATTATTTCTTCAACTAACTCCCTGTCTTTCATGGCCATTACCTCATCCGCTCCAAGGCGGGGTTCAAAAGAAAAAGCATTTTCTTTTACATACCGTTTTGAAACAAGATGTAAAAAGGCTGTGTGCCGAAGGAGAGAATCGAACTCTCATGGATTTCTCCGCACGATTTTGAGTCGTGTGCGTCTACCAATTCCGCCACTTCGGCTTACTTATATGTAAAGCAGTATATTTTAGATAAACCACTTTGTCAACCCTATAAAATTAAAAAGCCCGGCGATCTTGTGCGACCGTCGGGCGGAGCAAACTAGGTCTCGAACCTAGCGCTCATTGTCACTTGCATGACGTCTCCATTGTGTTGTGGCTCACCTGCATCAGGTTATCGTACAGAACCCTTTAGCATACCCTAGCAGTGAGCGCGTGGCTTTCGGCCACATCTCCGGATGATGGCGGCCCTCCCGACCACAAGGCTCTCCTCACACGCGCGTTCGTGTGAATTGGCCATTCTGTCGTTGTGGTCCGGGCGACGCATTAAGCGTCAACCTTTTTGTTTTTATTTGTTGGTTGAACGTGTTCACTTGCTTATTCTGGATAAAACTACACGCGTTATCCATATGGAAATCGCACAGGGCGGTGCAATCTCCTAAGGGCAAGCAACGCTTCATAATACTGCAAAAAACCTTTACTGTCAATAGCATACCTGTGGAAAAACTAAAAAACCGCTAAGGTTAGCGATTTGTGCCATACAAAAAAATCCGGCGCTGTAAAAGCCACCGGACCGTAAATTTCAACACTTTTTAACCGTCCAATCGCCGGGCGCGGATGGAATACAATCCGGATCTGTTGGCTTCTTTTTCTTCACCAGCGGCAACCTTCTCTGGCCTGGATGATCTTTGAACCAAGCATCAGTAGCTTTGTCATACTCCTCTGGCGTAATAATTTTCGGGTAGCGCTCCCGATAATAAAGACGTCCGTGTTCAAACTTTCCATCAGCCATCGTCGCTTTAAAGGCAGTAAGTATACCCTCTATTTTAAATGTTGGAGACTTTCCAAACTCCGCAATTTCGGCAGCAACATCATACTGATGCTCTTCAATTAGTTTGCGAAATGCCCGTTGCTGCCAAATAATTTCCTTTGCCTGCATCCCCACAAACCGAGCCCGACCATGGTTGAGAGCATAAGTAAAAATTATACTCTGTAGTTCCGGACGAGACGCGACCATGTTGGCCAAAATATATTCGTCATGCTTGGCAAACGCCCTCTCAATGAGGTACCAAATATAATCCTGTGTTCCGCCAATAAGTCGGCTGAACTCAAGGGCAAAATTATATTGTCGCAGACGTATTGTGGAGAAAAAGTACTGCCGCATCTCCTCCACCGGAAACAACCATTCCGTTGAATCAAGGTTTTCAGCTTCGCATTTGCTTAAATGGAACAACTGATCCATTTCGTGCGGCTGGATACCCAACTGCGAGGCTGCCTTTAAACCAAAACTGCACTTACCGGCAACCATGTATATCTTGATGAATTCCATTTTTTCAGTCATGCTCCAGTTAGAGCTTAGCGCGTGACGAAGAGCAAATTCATCCAAATTCTTGTTATCCTCATTCGCCGCATCTGTAATGATCTCATAACGCAGATCGTGGCTAAGCGGACAATCGAAATCCAGCAACAAATACAACAGATCATTGTCGCTCAGATCATTATAAGCATTCTGAATGTCCTTAACCACTAAGGCCGAAGACGAGGTGTTTGATGGCTCAAACACACAAGCGATATTGGCCTCGCTTTTATAAGCTTCCATCATAGAAGCCTTTACTGCCTGGCTTCCGTCTGTATAGCGATCACTGGAGTATGAATGCTCCTTACGTGCCGCATCTAAACGGGCATACTGCAGAGCAACATCTAACTCAAATGTACCTAGGTTGTACTGCAACGCAATGCTGGCAGCTTTGCCATAATCACCTTTCTGGAGATAGGATTTCCAGACCTCCTTGGCATCGACCTGAATGTTCTGCGCCATATGACTAGAGGAAGCCGGATTATGCAGGCAACCGGCCAAAACGACAACCGAAATTAACCTGGCATACATCTTTGCCTCCTTAGCAAAACTTTGCTGCTTTTATACCTAATATTTATACTAGCACGCAGCCTTATTTTTAACAAAATTAAAACACCGCTCAGTCTTGCGGTGTTTTAATGTTTATTTACAAAAAATTTACGGCCTCAACCTGCCAATAGTTCTAGGGAAAGGAATAGTTTCTCGGATATGTTCTACTCCTGTCACCCACCGCACCATACGCTCTAGGCCAATTCCAAAACCAGCATGGGGCACACTGCCATATTTTCGCAGATCCAAATACCAATCATAGTCCGACTCTGGCAAACCTTCAGCTTTAATTCTAGATAACAACAAATCATAATCATCTTCGCGCTGACTGCCGCCGATTATCTCACCGGCGCCTTCTATGGCAATTAAATCATCGTTTAAAACTAAATCCGGATTAGCACTATCTCGTTTCATATAAAACGGCTTAATAGTTTTTGGCCATTTTTCTATAAATACCGGCACTTCCGAATCTTTGGTTAATATTCCCTCATCGTCATTGCCCAAATCTTCGCCGTATTTAATATCCGAACCTAATTCATTTAATTTTTTAATGGCTTCGTCGTATGTATATCGAGTAAAAGGTTTATCGGCTTTTTCTAACGGCTCGGTATTGCGTTCCAAAATCCGCAATTCTTCCTGACAATTATTTAAACAATAACGAATAATGTAGCGCACCAAACCTTCTTGAATTTTTAAATTCTCTTCATGCTCCACAAAAGCCGCTTCGGCATCCATCATCCAAAATTCAGTAAGGTGTCGTTTGGTTTTACTTTTTTCAGCGCGAAATACGGGGCCAAAATCATAGCATCTTCCAACCGATGCAATTGCCGCTTCTATGTATAGCTGGCCGGACTGAGAAAGATAGGCCGTGCCTAAATCAAAATATGGTACGGGGAAAAGAGTGCTGGTTCCTTCGCAAGCGTTGGGAGTAAATACCGGTGAATCAACTTTGATAAAACTCTCTTTGTGCAGATATTCGCCGATGGCGGTAATAATAGAATCGCGCACACGCAACACAGCCCATTGTCGTTTGCTACGCAACCACAGATGACGATTCTCCATCAGAAAATCTGGGCCATGTTCTTTGTGGGAGATAGGATATTCTTGGGCTAGCTGAATAATTTTAAAATCTTTAACTTGTAATTCAAAAACGTTTTCCCGCTTTGGATGTTTGGCCACTTTACCAAAAATTACTACCGAAGTTTCTTGGGTTGCCTTTTCTATATCTTCCCAAACAGTTGCGCTTAAATTGGCTTTGGCAGCCACAGCCTGTATCCAGCCGGTGCCATCGCGCAACTCCAAAAAAGCAATCGGCCCCGAAGAACGCTTGTTATATAACCAGGCTTTAATCTCTACTTCTTGGTCTACCAGCGAGGCCAAATTTTTGATAAATGTTTGCATAAATTTAATGTCTCACTCTGCCAATAGTACCATTTTTAATAAAAAAATCAAGAGATAGAAAAGCCCTGCGCCAACCTGTGCGCAAGGCCATTACCCTCAGCTTTTAGACACTTGCTTTTGCGCCCGAATATAATCTATCACTAGTTTCTTTACATCATCAGACGGGTCAGCGACCCCAGATATAAAACGAATAACTGTGGGTCTGCTGCACTTTGCTACAGCCACCAACTCATTTGCTCTAACCGCATCATAGTTGCCAGATCCCCAACTGTAGCCAATATACTGAGCGACCATTTGCTTAAAAGTATCGGCTAATCCCGTGTCTTCCACTGTTGTTCTCCTTGCTGATTTACTCTTGACAAATTAACACAGATTAATAAATTTAGCAACCTTTTACCTAATTATAAGGCTTTCTAAAATATAAAAGTCCTTTCCGCGGTTGTGGAAAGGACTACAAACAATTAACTAATTTCTATGATACCCACCAATGAAAATGTGCCTGCCTCTCCATTTCATCAGGCGAATCAATAACCGCCCTTTCTTCTTCGGTCAATTCTTCCGGCAAGGATTTAACCTCATCCATATCTAGAATACCTTTATATTCATCTTCACCTAGAGCACGGACCACTGCTCTAACTCCTGCCTGAGAGCGGCAACAGAAAGGAACAAAGGTCCACCCATCTTCACACTCCAATTCAATATGGCCGTGCTTTTCATCTGGTTTTGGGCACCCAATATTTTGTCTAAGGACTCTTACGTAATAATAATGCTCCCTACAAGGAAGGGAAAAAGCTGCCGATATGCCATTACCTATGTCTACCCACCTTTTTGTCTCTGACATGGCTGCCTCCTACGGTTAGAGTTTTCTACAAAAGAAAACCCCCTCTCTTTCGAGAAGGGGCTAATTTGATAATAATTATAAATATCAACGCAACCCGCTCCGGAAAGAGAATGAGGATTTTCTACGTGACCACTTTTTTATAGAAATACAAATCATATAAAGGTAACTTAACACCACTTTTATTATCTGTCAAATACTTGTTCCGTAAATAAACCGCCCATGGCCTTACCACTATGATACGTAGCAAATTTTATGGCAGTATCAAAAATTTTTATTTGCTCTTCTTTTATAAGATTTATATTATTTACAATCGGCCAGTCTTCTTGCAGCCAAATCTGGTGTTTTTCTTCCTGAGAACTAAACCCCAAACAATGCCAAAATTTAAAGATAAAACCCGTTGCCAAATTTAAATAATTAATGTCTGTTGCAGAGTTTAAAAATTCTAAAAATCCCAAAAGTAAATCAAACACTCTTTCATCTTTTTCCCCTACCAACAAATTTTCATTAATTATTTTGACCGCATACCCGGCCAACCAAATTTTATCAAAATCCGCATAAATATTTTTAAACAGTTTAACCGACTGAACTTTAGTCAGATAGTCCATGCCTTTGCCAGGCTCAATCTCTATATCTACCAACGAAAAAATCTCCAAATTGGCGGAGTTTTTACTAACGATTTTTTTGATACCTTTAGCCAAGGCTTCAAGTTTTCCGTGTTCGCGCGTATACAAAGAAACTACCTGATCAAATTCTTTGATATTATTCCTGGCCAAAACAATAGCCAGCATATTAATGAACAAACAATGAGCTAGCAACCATAGCTACCGTGGCTCCAATAATTCCGACGATCGTTACCCAAGCAAAAACATTCCCGATCGGCTTATTAACATGTTCACCCATGATGCGCTTGTCGTTAATAATCTTCATCACAAAAATTAAAATAAAAGGCAGCAACACGCCGTTAATATTCTGTGAAAAAATCATAATAAAAACCAGAGGCGCGCCGGGAATTAAAACTGGCAAAGCTGGCAAAACAATGCAGGCCAAAATCAGCCCATAAAATATCTTAGCTTCTTCCCATTTCTTATTAAATCCGTATTCCCAACCAAATGCTTCGCAAATGGCATAGGCCGTAGCCACCGGTAAAATAAAAGCGCCAAGCATAGAGGCGCAAAAAAGACCGAAAGCAAACAATGATTGAGCAAAATTTCCTACCAGCGGCCGCAGAGCCAAGGCCGCATCTTTGGCATCATTGATACGTATGCCATGTTTATATAAAGTGGCGGCCGTGCCAATAATGATAAAAAAACTGACAATATCCGTAATAAAAGCGCCGGCATACACCTCGGCTTTTTCAACTTTGTAGTGCTTGATGTCCAAACCTTTATCTACCACATACGATTGAATAAAAAACTGTCCCCATGGCGTAATAGTAGTGCCGATTAAAGCGATAACGGTAAATAAAAATGACGGCGTATATTCCAAAACGGGAATAAATAAATGCCTAACACCCTCGGTAATATCGGAATTAACGACGAAACCATTGATGATATAAACAATATAAAAAGCGGAAAAAACCAAAAATATTTTTTGCGTAGTTTTAAAAGAACCTTTATATAAAATAAACCATACGGCTAATACTGCCAACGGCACGGTTATATACTTGGTAATATTAAAAATTTCAAAAGAAGAAGCTATGCCGGCAAACTCGGCCGTAATATTACTTAAATTGGCAGTCAAAAGAAGAACTATTGCAAATAACGTCCAACGAACCCCAAATTTTTCTCTGATAATCCCGCCCAACCCCTGACGGGTTACTAAACCTATTCGCACGCCGAACTCTTGAGTAATCGCCAAAGAAAAAGTGATTAACAATAATACCCAAAGCATTTTTAAACCAAAATGCGCTCCCACGATAGAATAGGTGGTGATGCCACCAGCGTCATTATCGGCATTGGCGGAAATTATGCCCGGCCCAATCACGCTAAAAAAGAAAATTAGCTTTGGCCAAAAATTTTTTGATTTCGTTAACATACACTAAAAACTTATACTCCAGAGAACTAGTTGTAATAATTTTTGACGCAGCCATCGCACCCCCGCGTGGGCACTCCGAGCAAGCGAGGAGTAGTTTGGCTGCTAGAAAATTATTACAATTAGTTCTTATTTCTCTTACGCATGAGGCACAAAATGTCTCATCACATCATCTACCGTAATTACACCTAACAATTTTCTATTATTACCCAAAACCGCTAATGATGTTAGATTATACTTGGTCATCAAAGTGGCAACCTCCATTACATTTTGGCGCACGGTAGCTGTAACAATATTTTCATTCCCCATTAACTCACCCATACTCTGACCTTTATCGGAAACAAGCAACTTTCTCACTGATACAACTCCTTTAAAAATTCCCTCTGCATCGGTAATATAAATAAAATAAATTCCTCGATGTGAATGATATGATTTTTTAATCTGTTCGGTCACTTCCTGCACGGTAGTATTTAAAAATGCGGATATGTATTCCGTGGTCATTAACCCACCACCCGTGTCCTCGTCATATTCCAAAATACTTCTAACTTTTTGTGTGCTGTCCGATGGTAAATTTTGCATTATTTCTTTGGATTTATATTCCGGCAACATCTGGATCAAGTCTACAAGTTCATCAATAGACATCTTTTGCATAACGCTGGCGGCTCTTTCTGGCCCCAAATTTTGCACCAAAATCTTTTGCAGTTCCGGCTCTAATTCTTCCAAAACTCGCGCCGCTGTTTTTTTGTCTAGCGCCTGCAAAAGCTCACTCCCCTGATTAAGATTTAACTTTTCAATAATATTAGCGATATCGGCCGGATGTAATTTGACCAATTCTTGGCCACTCATGGATAATTGCAGTCTGTCACCCAACAGCTTAACATTTTTCCATTCTAACAATTCCGGTTGTAAAAAATGCGACCAATTTAACCAAGCTAGACCCAGACGCCTCAATAGGCCCAGCTTGCCAATATCCAAAGCTACCAAACACATTTTCCCTTGCACCATTCCAAACTGTAGATCGTTTACTCTAACAACTCTAGCTCCGGCCAAATCCACTATCTGACGATCAAGCACTGTATCCCTGAGAAAAACCGAAGTTCCACTTTCGGGCACATACTCTGTCACTTCTGTAAAAGTAGTTTTTAAAGTTAAATATTTTTCTCCAAAGGCCTCTACATTACTTGCGCTAATTATTTTTTTTTCTTTCTTTTTATCAATAAACGCAAGCGCAACTATTGGCGGGAACCCCTCTTCAGTAATCTTAATTATTAAATCACAAACTTTCCCAACAGTTTCATCTGCCTGGTCCTTCACTTTTACCCCTAAAATATTACTAAAAAACAACATACAATTAAAATTTATTTAGTTTTATCCAAATAATTTTGCAAAATTACCATTGCTGCTTTTTCATCCCTACTTACACCTGGCCCCATTCTATCTGCCGCTTGCGAAGAAAAAATTTCAGTAATAAATTCAAAAGGTATATTTATTTCTTTTTTTAATTCGTCAACAAAATTTCTAATACGCTCTGTATTTTTATTTTCTGCACCATCCAAACAAAATGGCAATCCTATAATAATTTTATCTACGTTTTGTTCCTTAATTAATTTGATTATTTCCTGCTTAGATTTATCGGCATTCTCGTTATGTACGATACCAAAAGGCAAGACCACATCTATATCTGTACTCGCTTTAGCCAAGCCGATATTGTTTGTACCATAATCAATGGCTAAAATTTGCATACTTATTTTTCACTTGGTCTGCGAGTAGCCACAACATACCCGCTCTTGGTAATAATTATTGTATGCTCAAAGTGAGCGCTCAGTGAATGGTCCGCCATCGAAATTGTCCAACCATCGGCTTCGGTTTTGACTTTCCAACCTCCGAGCGACACCATCGGTTCAATCGCAATTACCATACCTTCTTTAAGCACAATATAATCTAAATTACGATCATAATAATTTGGTATTCTTGGATCTTCATGCACTTCGTGTCCCACCCCATGCCCAACCAAATCTCTTACTATTCCATATTTTCCTTGAGATTTTATATAATCTTCGACGGCTTTGCCAATATCAGCAACCGTATTGCCGGGCTTAACCATTTCTATTCCCCGCTCCAAAGATTCTTGGGTAACGCGCAACAACTCTCTGGTTTTGGCCGGAATTTTACCGATGGGAATAGTAACAGCCGTATCGGTATAATACCCTCTTGAACTATTATGGGCTTTGCCACGCCGAAGTCCCGAGTCAGTCGGGACGAAGGCGGGCCACTCCATACCAATATCAATTGTAAAAATATCACCATCTTTTAAAATAATACCTTTTTTGGGGATAGCGTGCACCAATTCTTCGTTCAAAGAAGCACAAATCGTGGCCGGAAAAGCGGTATCAGAAAATTTGGTTCTATACCCCTTAAATGCCGGTCTGCCCCCGGCTTCAATTATCATTTTTTCGGCGGCTTTATCTATATCTATAATAGCCACGCCAGGCTTGCACATCTTGGCCAGATCTTCCAAAATACGGCCCATAATTTGACCGCCTTCTTTTATCATTTTTATTTCTTCGGGAGTTTTGATTAGCATAAATAATTAATACAATTGCTATAGTGAAAATATATAATAATTTTTGACGCAGCCATCGCACCCCCGGGTGGGCATCCCGACTTAGTCGGGATAGTTTGGCTGCTAAAAAATTGTTATATATTTTCACTAGTTAGACTGTTAAAATTTTTTCAATATTTTTTTCTACATCTTCAATGGATTGATTACCGTCTACAGTAGCCAACACGCCAAGTTCTTTATAAAAATTAATTATGGGTTCTAGAGCCTGATTGCCTTGTTTTTCTATACGTTGTTTTACTATTTCGGAATCATCATCGGCGCGCATTACTAATGTGCCACCACATTTTGGACATACCGCTGCATCGGTTGCAGCCGGAATAATTTCGCCGCACTGGCTGCATACTCTGCGCCCAGCCAATCTTTTGAAAGATTCTTCATCGGTGAGCGTTACCTCTAATACCAAAACCTCATCTAACAATTTTTGCTTTTCAAAAAAATCCTGAAATTCTTTTGCCTGATCAAGATTACGGATCGCGCCGTCTAGTACAACCACATTCCCAGCTTTGATCTCAGCTTCAATTTTGGCAAAAACCAGGGTATAAATAAGCTCGTCTGATACCAAATTTCCCGATTTCATCTGTTCAAGCGCCTCGGTTTCGGCCGGGTTTAGGTGAGACTGAGTTTTTAGAGCCCGGAGTAAATCACCGCTAGAAATATGGGTATACTGGTATTTGGCCGCAATCTTTTTGGCCTGGGTGCCTTTGCCCGACCCCGGTGGCCCCATCATGATAATTATCTTGTGCATGCTGTTTTTTAACTTGATTTAAACGAAAAAAAGGCCCTTTTGCCTTTTTAGTCTATCATTTTATCTGATTTTTTTCAACCCTCTAACCTTATACCAAATCGTACGCGTGCATCGTTAGCTGGGCGCTGATTTGCTTGGCGGTTTCAATGGCTACGGAAACTACGATAAGCAAACTGGTACCGCCAATAGCTAAATTTTTGGTACCCATAAAGTATTGAATGATCAGCGGCAAAATCGCAATGACGCCCAAAAATAACGCGCCGGTAAGATTGATACGATTCATGGTTTGACCTAAATATTTTTCGGTTTCTGTCCCAGGGCGAATACCAGGGATAAAGCCGCCTTGTTTTTGCAAATTTTCTGCCATTTTTTGTGGGTGGAAAATAACAGCTGTATAAAAATAGGTAAAGCCAAATACCAGGAAGAAATACAGAACGCCGTAAAATAATTGATTTTGGAATAAACTAATCGTGCCAGCCGCGGCATGCGCTACCCAGGCGGTTTTGGCTTGAACTAAAAACTGAGCAATCAGAGTTGGGAAAACCATAAGTGAGATGGCAAAGATAATTGGAATCACTCCAGACATATTAACGCGTAAAGGCAAATGAGTAGTATTGCCACCATACATATTGTTGCCGCGCACTTGTTTGGCATAACTAACCGGAATATTTCGCTGACCTTCGTTTATAAATACCACGCCGACCACGGTAAGCAGCGCGACCAGTATAAACAAAACTAATAAATAAAAATCAGCTGAATTATAATTGAGGAAAAAAGTGCGTATCGCTCCCGGAAAATTGGAAACAATACCGGCAAAAATGATAAGTGAAATTCCGTTGCCTACTTTTTGTTCGGAAATGAGTTCGCCAATCCACATCAAAAACATCGTACCGGCAGTAATGGTCATCATGATAGTAATGAGGCGGAAGAAAGACAAATCGGTAATGATCGGCAAACTAGATCTGTTTAACAATTTAATCATCGCAAATGATTGGAAAAATGCGAGCGGTACGGCAAGTAAACGTGTATAATTATTTATTTTTTGTTGCCCGGATTCACCTTCTTTGGAAAGCTCTTCTAGAGATGGCACAATCATGGCCAGGAGCTGAAAAATAATTGAGGAAGTAATATACGGACCAACACCCAACATCACGATCGAAAAATTCTTCATGGTGCCGCCAGAAAAAACATCTAACAAACCAAAGACTTGGTTGCTAGCCAAAAATTGTCGCAAATTATTCAAATTAACTCCGGGAATAGGAATGTGAGCTACCAACCGAAAAATGGCCAGAGCTCCCAATACATACAAAATTTTATTTCTAATGTCTTTAATTTTCCAAATTTGCTGTATTTTTTCCCACATACACTAGTAATTGAAAAATGCTTAGGTTGCGTTTAACTGAAGCCTGTTTGTCTAGTTAATTCTACCACTTTTACGGTTTATATCAATGCTATTTGATTTCTCCGCCAACTACTTTGATTTTGGCAGCGGCGCCGGCTGTACAGGCGATGCCTTCTAAAACCAATTTTTTAGTGATGTCTCCAGTTGATAAAACCTTCGCTGCTTTGGCGGTGGTGTTTATCAAATCTTTTTCTTTTAAAGAAGTGAGAGTTACCACTTCCCCATTTTGGAAATGATTTTCCAAATCGGATAAATAGACTTCGGCCGGTTTGGTATTAATACCGGTAAAGCCGCGTAATTTAGGAGTGGATTGCAATTGAAACTTAAAACCGCGACGCACCATGCCGCTACTACCGCCGGATCTGGCAGTTTGTCCTTTACCACCACGGCCGGCTGTGGTGCCGTGACCGGAAGCACTGCCTCGACCCAATAATTTTGGTTTGGATTTGGATCCTTTGGCCGGACCAATTGTATGTATATGTAAAGACATAAATAGAAATTATCAATTAAACTTTATTCTCTACAATTTCAGCCACAACTTCTTTCACTTCATCGGCTTTTTTAGGAGAATGTGGCTGGGACTTTTTAAACATTTGCAAAGCGTTAAATGTGGCCTTGACAATAGTCACCTTGTTTTTTGTTTTACCTAAAATTTTGGAAGAAATATTTGGGATACCGGCAAGCTCCAACATAGCGCGAGTCGCTCCGCCAGCAATAATACCGGATCCTTTCGGAGCTGGTTTTAAAAATACAGTTGCAGCTTTGAATTTACAAACTACGGCGTGCGGCACAGTTTCATTAACAATCGGTACGGTAATCATATGTTTCTTGGCTTGATGCACGGCTTTTTCTACGCCTAACTGCACATCTTTACCTTTGGCTAAACCAAAACCGACGCGACCGCGACGATCACCCAAAATAACAGCGGCGCGGAAACTCATATGTTTTCCACCTTTGGTTACACGAGTTACGCGAGCCAAATCCAAAACATACTGATCAAATTCAGGTTTTTCTCTTGGTTTATCACCGCGTCTTCCCATTGGTTTGCTCATACTATTTTAACTTATTAAAAAATCAATCCACCCTCTCTAGCCCCATCGGCCAGAGCCTGAACGCGGCCATGATATTTATAACCGCCGCGATCAAATTTTACTTTGGTAATGCCTTTTGCCTTTGCTTTTTCGGCCAATACTTTGCCTAATAAATAACTTGCAGCCACTTTACCACTTCTACCATCAGACTCTCCTTCGCCCGCCTTAGCTTTAGCGGCGGTGGGTTTTGTGCTAGCATAACACAAAGTTTTACCGGCTTCATCATCTACGAGTTGAGCTGTTATACCCTTTAAACTACGAAAAACAGACAAGCGTGGTTCGGCAGCCGTACCACTAACAACTTTGCGAATTCTGGCATGTCTCACTTCGCGTAATTTACTTTTATTTTTATCAAATAAACGCTTCATACAATTTAAATTATTTAGGCCGTTGCTCCTTTAGCAGCTGTCTTACCAGCCTTGCGCTGAATAACTTCAGTAACATATTTAATACCTTTGCCTTTGTATGGCTCCGGCTTTTTTACACTTCTGATTTGAGCCGCCATTTCTCCGACCAATTGTTTGTCGGCGCCCTCGATAGTAATCAGATTTTTTTCTACGGAAAATTTAATACCAGGCACGGGTTTTACTTCTACCGGATGAGAAAAACCAACTTCCAAAGCCAAATTCTGGCCTTTCATAGCTGCTTTATAACCAACTCCGTTTATTTCTAATTCTTTCTTAAAGCCTTCAGTTACGCCTTTAACCATATTGATAAGCAAACTGGAAAAAGTACCCCACAAAGCGCGGTCTTGTTTGTTATTTTCATTTACCACCTGAGTAGATATTTCATTTTTATCACAAACTACCACTACGCGCGGATGTAGATTAAGTTTTAATTCACCTTTAGGGCCTTTGACGGTTACCTGATTCTTTTCAATTCCGGCTGTAACGCCCGCAGGGATGGTGATCTTTTTTTTGCCTATTCTAGACATACTATTTCAATTACTTTAATAGACTTCACAAATTAATTCTCCTCCCACTTCGTGTTTTCTAGCTTCAACGTTAGTAAGCAAACCTTTGGGAGTTGATAAAATAGCTACACCGAAACCGCTTAAAACCTTCTCAATATCATCTTTCTTTACATAACGTCTGTGTCCAGGTGAACTAATACGTTTGATATGAGTGATAGCCGGCATACTGCCATTATACTGCAAAGTCAAAACCAAATAAGGGTGCACATCTTTCTTTTCTTCCACTTTTTTTAAATATCCTTCTGTAACCAAAATATTAGCAATGCCAAGTTTGATTTTTGAAAATGGCAACACTACCTCTTTTTTATGAACTAAAGAGGCATTGCGTATACGGGTTAACATGTCAGCGATAGGATCCGTCATCATAGTATAAAAATTAAATTACCAGCTTGATTTACGTACGCCGGGAATCTTTCCTTGAT
Organism: uncultured Gammaproteobacteria bacterium; assembly: GCA_964594385.1. Classification (GTDB taxonomy): domain Bacteria; phylum Patescibacteriota; class Patescibacteriia; order Magasanikbacterales; family GWA2-37-8; genus XYD2-FULL-39-9. The sequence continues at coordinate 15,733 of CAZQLV010000003.1, forward strand.
TGGCTAATTCACGAAAACAAATTCTGCACAACTCAAATTCTCCCATATAACCGTGAACACGTCCGCATTTCCAGCAGCGTCTGACGATTCTAGTGGTGAATTTAGGTTTTCGATTTGATTTTGCTATTTGTGATTGGGTAGCCATACGTAATTTTACTTAACAAAAGGAAAGCCGAGATGAGTTAAAAGTGCCTTGCCTTCCTCTTTATTTTTTACATTAGTATTGATAATAATCTGTAAACCGTGCATTTTTTCTAATTCTTCCGATTTTATTTCCGGTAAAGCC
>CAZQLV010000004.1:0-15937 GCA_964594385.1 uncultured Gammaproteobacteria bacterium
GTCGGGCTAAACACTAAACGATAAAAACTAAGACTTTCGTTAAAATTCTGAAAACCGCTATTACTGGCCGCCCAGCTGCCGCCTTGATCATCCGAACGATAAAGGCCTTGATCATAGGAAGCGGCGTAGACTCGAGAGGAATTAAACGGATCAACAGCTAGGTCTCGCAACTCAAATCCAAAACTTTTAAGCAAACGCCAACTTGATCCTCCGTCTCTGCTCCTAAGAACATCACCACCGGATTCAGCCGCATACACCGTTTGCGGATCTTTAAAATCAATAGTCAAAGCTACCATTCTTTGCGTTGGTCGTTCTTCGCTAAAGACTAATTGCCAATTTCTTTGACAATCGGTTGTTTTGTAAATATGAGGACCATCGCTTAAATAAATCGTGCATTTATTTGTTGGGTCAACAACTAAAGCATAAATATATCTACCGGCCATGTCGGTTGAAGCTGTCCAAGTATTGCCATTATCATAGCTATAATATAATCCTTGATCACGAGTCCCCATATACAAAGCCTTGGGGTCGCTGGGATCTGTAAAAACTTTATAAATCTTGACGCCAGCCAGACTTTTTACGCCTTGAGCGCTAACTAAAGCATTTTTCTGCAACCATGTTTCGCCGCCATCGGCCGACATAAATTCTCCCATTGGACCGGCCGCTGTACTGGTAAATTGTACACAGCCCGCGCCGGTTAAAATTATTCCTACTAGCAGGCCTGCCAGACTATAAATTTTTTTAGACATACCTCAATTTAAAGATAATAAAATTTGTTCTATGATTAATTTGGGGTTGATATTCTGCGCCAACAGCAGTTGTGATTTTTTAAAATTATCAATTAGCGCTACCATTTGGGATAGAGGCATGCTCTGTTTGGCAGTAATTTTATTTTGTCGTTTTGCTAACACATCCAAAATTACATCCCGCCACAATACTGTCCAAGTTTCTAAAACACTTTGCAATTTTTCACTGGTACGAACGGTATCAATCTTTTCATTAAAAAGTTCTTCTACTTCTTTTAATTTTTGATAAAATGGCTGACTGATTATTTTTTGCCAACGCTCTACTTCATTATTAAAATTTTTATTTAACTGTTCGTCCGCGCATATTTCTATGGCTCTGCCCGGCCTGCCCCACGCTAATCGCGCCGCCTCTGCGGCTCTACCTATATCATATCCTAAATTGAGCAAACCGTCTTTAATTTCGCTGCAACTTACTAAGGGAAAATAAATCATCTGACAACGAGAGCGAATGGTAGCCAACAATTGACTGTCGTCGGCGGTAAGCAAAAAAAATACTCTGTCGCTACCGGCTTCTTCTAGCAGCTTGAGCAGGGCATTGCCCGATTCTTCGTTTAATAATTCCGCTTCGTCTATAACCACCGCCTGATGACCGCCAAACCACGATTTGCTGCCCAAACGTTCTTTGATAGTACGAGCTTGGCTAATAGAAATTTCTTTTTTTAATTTGCCGGTTTTTTCATCGACCGCCCGAGATAAATAATAAAAATCTGGATGGGTGTCTAACTTTTCTTCGGCAACGCGTAATAATTTTGCCGATAAATATCTGGCTACGGTTCTTTTTCCAACCTGATCTTTGCCCACAAAACAATATGATTGCGCCAAAGTGTTGCGCGTTATCATATTTTCAAAAAAAGAAATTATTTTTTTATAGCCAATAATAGGCATAGAATTACCTGACAAGATTATTTTAATCTGGATTTAACTTTTTTTACCACTTCATCTATATTCCAATTTGCTTTCACCAAATAATCATAGACGCCATGTTGCATCCCTTCCGAAACTTTGCTTTCATCGCTTAGATTGGTGAGTAAAATGACCGGCACTTCTTTGCCCCAGGCATCCTCGCGCAATTTCCTGAGCATAGTCATACCGTCCATTACGGGCATAATTATATCCAACAAAATAAGATCCGGATGATTTTTGAGGGCTTCTTCCAAACCAATCTTGCCGTTAACAGCCTGAAATACTTTAAATTTTTCAATGGTAAATTTTTTTACCAAGATTTCTAACAGATCTAGATCGTCCTCCACGATCAAAATTTTGCTTCTCACGTTTGGCATATGCTCGCTTTAAATTAAAAATATAATAATTTATACCACTAAACTTTTTTCACCAATTATTTTTTTCATACCGCTCTTTGGAATAGTAAAATGAAATGTTGTTCCTTTGCCTTCGGTAGAATCAAACCAAATTTTACCGCCGGCTATTTCTATCAATAGTTTGGTCATATATAGCCCCAACCCCGTGCCTTCGGTATTTAACTGAGTGGCGTTGTCGGCCCGAAAAAACTTTTCAAATACTTTGCCTTGAACGGCAAATGGGATACCAATCCCCTTGTCGGCTACATCAATCTGATAGCAGTCCTTCATCTCTTTAAAATAAACATGGATACTACACTTATCCGGCTGAGAATAGTTTACCGCATTCGTTAATAAATTTACAATAATCTGTCTTAACAGCACCGGGTCTAAAGCAATAGGCGGCGGGATTTGATCCGGTTGATCAAATTTAATAGCACAATTTTTATTATTTTTTAAAATAGATAATTCGGAGATGGCGCTGGAAATAACTCCAAAAATATCGGTTGGCTCCGGTTGAATTTTAATTCGCTTATCCTCTAAACGCGAAATATTAAGCAAAGAATTGATCATATGCTCCATGCGTTTTTCCCCTCGTTTTATTTCGGCTAAATATTGCTTTTGTTCGGCAGTGATTTCGCCCGCGTCTCCATTAAGGAGCATGTCGGTATTCCAATTAATAACGGTCAGTGGAGTACGAAGCTGATGAGAAGCAAACGAAATAAAATCGGTTTTTACCCTGTCAGTTTCTTTAGCTTTGGTTATGTCACGCTCAATACCGACAAAAAATACCAATAATTTACCGGTTTCATCTAAAACCGGATCTATATTTAACATAATTACATACTCTTCACCGTTTTTACGCCTATTTCTCAGCTCAGCCACAAATGGCTTCACTTCTGTCTTAATTGTTTTCCATAGATTTTCATAAAAACCTTTCTCCATTTGTTTGCCCCATAAACGACCGACTTTCTTTCCCGCGGCTTCAGCCATTGTATAGCCGGTAGTTTTTTCCGTAGCTCTATTTATATACAAAACAATCCCGTCTACATCGGTAATAATAATTTGGTCGGAAGTACTATCCATGGCTAACTTAAATTTTTCCAAATACCGCACCCTTTCTTTTACTTTTATTTCTAGGGTGGCTTCGTTCTGTATTACTTTTTCGGACGATTTATATAAAAAATAAATAAAAAATATTTCTTCAAATAAAACTAGCCACATTACCGGGACTGACATTCGCCGAGCGCTCAACCAACCTGCGCTCACAAGAGAAAATACCGCCACTAAAATAAAAACAACAAATGAGTTTACTTCTATTTTTAAATTTTTAGCCATAAATTTACAATCTTCCATTTATCCAAAAAACTACCTCATAGTATACCACAAATTAAAGTAGTTTTAAATAAAATAAAAGATTATTTGGTGGCCAAAATACTGCGTTTATAGTTTTCCAAATTATCTAGGGCAATGCCGGTACCTTTGGCCACGCAAAGCAATGGCTCTTCGGCCACATAGGTGGCCACTCCGGTAGCTTGGGCAATTAGCTCGTTTAAATTACGCAACTGAGCCGAACCGCCAGACAGAATAATACCTTTATCTATCACATCGGCCGAGAGTTCGGGTGGGGTTTTATACAACACTCCTTTTATTGCTTCTACCAAATTACCCAATTCATGCTGCAAGGCTTCGGTTGTATCATCAGAATTAACAATAATTGTTTTGGGCAAGCCGGTTATCATATCGCGACCCTTTACATCCATAGTCAGAGGCTTTTCCATATACATTGCCGAACCAACCTTGATTTTTATTTCTTCGGCCGATCGTTCACCAATAGCCAAATTATATTTATGGCGCACATACTCCATAATGGCTTGATCAAATTTATTACCACCTACTCGCGCTGATCCCCAAGAAACAATACCCCCCAAAGAAATCACGGCGATTTCGGCTGTGCCACCACCGATATCTATAATCATATGACCGGAAGCAGCACCGATTGGAATATCAGCGCCGATGGCAGCCACAATTGGCTCTTTAATAATATAGGCGGCGCGAGCCCCAGCCGCAATGGTGGCGTCAATTACCGCTCTGCGTTCGGTAGAAGTTATACCAGCTGGCACGGCCACCATTACTTCTGGACGAAAAAGACGCACTCCGCCTAAAGCTTTGTTAATAAAATATCGTATCATCGCTTCGGTGGTATGATAATTGGCGATAACACCATCTTTGAGTGGCCGCTCGGCTAAAATAGCATCTGGGGCGCGACCAATCATATCTTTGGCTTCAATACCAACAGCCAAGACTTTACCATCCGCTTTAGATATGGCCACAACACTGGGTTCATTAATAACAATTCCTTTTTTAGGAACATAAACCAACACGTTGGTTGTGCCGAGATCAATAGCAATTTTTTTGATAAACATAAGGAGTGAGTTAATTGGTAAGCTTGCTTACCAATTTACGAGCGAGTTATGTTTATATGCGGCTTTAGCCCATATGAACATACTACTGTAAATTAACTTTAAACATTCTATCAACCGTTAAGTCCGTTTCATAATCATATTTTTGAGCCTGGATTTTTTCTGGAGATGGGGCTGGTTCGGCAGACGCGACATTTAGACCAAAATTTAAATCCAAAATTAATTTATTATTGATAGTGCCTAATTCTTTTTGGACTAATAAATTATAATTATTATTTTGGATCCTTTCTACCACTAATGGCGCTAAATAAAATTTCCAAGTTAGTTCCCCTGTTTTACCCGGCTCAATGGAAATAAATGTGCCAAACCACTGCTTGCCATTTTCTATACCTTGGTCTATCGCTCCCGGCTCGGCCGAATGATCTGTTTTCATACTGCCGGATACGGATATAAATTGCGTACCTAGCGGCAAATAAACGCGGGCGTAGGTTCTGTATCTAGTGGTGAATTTCGTAAAACTACCGTTGTTATTATACTTCATTTTAACAATACCAACATACTTTTCTGTACTCAAAGGCGGAGTACTGGTGCTGATCGCAGGAGCAAACGAGTAGAATAATTCCCGCTCCATGACTTTATCTGTTTTAAGCGCCGCCATATTGGCGTCGGCCCACAGCAAGTAGTCGCCCGTCGGATTCTTAATTTCACCATTCCAATCTTTAGCAAGCAAAACTTTTTCTATGTCCGCATCAACCGAATATGCCAAAATATGTTTCTCGGCTAACATTCTTTGGCCCAAAGCAAAATAGCGAGGCCAGTTCTTAAAAATATCTCCGCGTATTTTTGCCAAAAAAGCAGTACTTAAATCCGACAAAATTTTCTTACGCTGGGCAAAATCCAAACCTTGATTAGCAAAACCAAACTCCACTTCATACTCTAATTGTTGAGTAAAATTATCGGCATTGTACTCTTTTCCGTTGAGACTAACCGGTCCGCTAATTTTTAATATTTCTTCTAGTACGGTGGGGGTAATACCAATTACTCCGCTAATCTGGTCGGCAGACACACCTTTTTCTTTTTTAAATAAATCTAAGGCTGTAGCTGCGGAAACAGAAAAATCCGGTGACCAATTACTATCGCGAAAATTCCATCTTTTTATACCGAGATATTTTTGCAACGGTTCCGGCGGTACTGAATCAAAATCTTGCACGCTAAGATTGTCTAACAACTCAGTGCCTTCTACTTTCAAAATTTGTGGTATGCCTTTATCTACGCGCACCACCGCATACGCGCCGATAAAACCTCCGCCCGGACGAATTTCGGTGTTATTTAAAAATAATACCAAATAGGTTTGTGGTTTTTCAAATCCCAAAACTTTGGATATTACACTACTCTCGGCCGGGTTGGATACAACAGTTTGCGCTACAGTTTTTACTATGGCCAATTTTAAACCGCCATTTGTTTGCGACCACTTCCAAACAAGCAGAGCGCCCGCTCCAACTGCAGCTAATAATAAAATAATAATGAATTTACGCATATACTAACTTCGCTTCTTCACCGATACGTTAAAACCGAGATATTTACCAAACATCAAATGCGTGACAGCGTCTAAGCAGGGAATGGAAGAAAATAAAATTAGAGACACTGGCAATAAAATCCACTGTAATAACATAAACAAATACTGATGTCGCGGATGGCTTTCTGGTCGCCTCGGCAAAATGAGCATGCTCATAATAGCTGAGACAAACAAACCTACCATAGCCAGCGTCATAAGTATTTCCAAAATATTAGGTGCGTTAAAAAACAACGCGCTTTGTCTGACTTCATTGCCGGCTACCCACAGTGGCAACCTGCCAATAACGGTAATGAGAATTGCAACCACTGCCCAGCTCCACTTGCCTTCCCATTCATGAAAAAGCACGGATACTTTTTTTGTCCAAGGGATATTTTTATGTAAACGAAATTGCCATAATAAATACGGAATGTGTTCGGTGCCCCACGCCCAGCGCCGCTGCTGCAAGTATAGATTTTTCAAACTGCGCCACCAAGAATCGTCGCGTACCGTATCCATAGACACCGGAATATAGAGCGGAGTAACTTCATAGTCACCATTATATTGCAACCAACATTGATAAAAAATGCGTGAATCTTCGCTGACGATATCTTTGCTATGACCGCCACAATCCATGATCGCTTTAAAACTCATGCTGTGAGAAGAAAAAGTGATCAGGCTATCTAATCGCGCCAGACTAAACAACATCCAAAAACTAGTACCAAAAGCCATAATCCGAATAATTGCCGGAGATTGCCATAGGTTATTATTATATAAGGTAAGGGGTTGAAACGAACTGTGATCCGGGCGAGGATGGTGGTTATAGAGATAAGCCAAATGGGCGAAATATTCGGGATGAACTATGGTATCAATATCAAAAATGGAAGTAATTATATCTATATAATTCCAGCCGCGCGCGTCGGCATATTTTTTGAATTCCCATTCCGCATAATGAATATTAGAACCTTTGCCCGCGATTTCATCGGATAAATCTTCCGGGTGGGTAAAAAAAATCAGATCGGCAAATTTTCCGCTATAATGCTCCGAAATTAATTTTTGTATTTTTTGCCAATGTTCCAATTTTCTCGCCTCTCCGGAAATAACCAAATACGTTTTATTGGCCGGATAACTGGATTTTATAAAACTTTCCAGAGTGGGCTGCACTACTTCCCAATTTTCATTGTAAACCGGCAAAAAAACTACATTCTTTCTTTTTTCCCAATTGGGAAATTCCGCCTTTAATTTTTCAAACCAATTAATTTTTACGGCTTTACGAAAACGTCTCCAGGATAAAAATAAATAAAAAGAAAAATAAGCTACGCGCAGGACCCAATACACATCAAATATTAAAATAAAATAAATCATCCAAAGCGGCCTAATAAAAGATAGGCCAATCGTTATAATAATAGTCAGCCAAATAGTCAGGCCGGGCAAAACTTCATAAAAGCGATAACGATAATAATTTGATAGCATATATATTAACCAATCCGGGCTTCACCGCTATATGTAGGCGCGACATATTGCCCCGTAACGGCTTGCTTAAAAAGTTGTAGAGCTTTAGTTTGGTCAAAGTTTTTTGCCAAACTTATTACCGGTATTTTTAAACCAAAAGCCAATGTATTGGCAAAAGTAACAGCCAACCTAACAGCAGTAAAACGTCCCTCTCCCACCACTACTCCCACGGCCTGTATATCCTCAAGAGCAAGATGCAATTCGGATAATAAAGTTGCCAGACAGATTGCTAGATTAGAATTTTGTTTTTTAGTCTTAAAGATACGTTGAGCAAATTTATTGTTCAAAAAAAAACTTAACACCACTTTTCCATCTTCGCTATTATCAATAATTAGAATCATAGTGGATTAAGCAATAGTATTAATTTCGTCCACAACCATCACATGCTTGCCTTCAAAAATGCTATATAAAAATTTATCCCCTATTTCTCGACGGTCGTTGAACTCCTTTTCGGACATAATGGTATAACGCAAGGGTTTGTTTAATTTTTTTTCAAAGTCGCCAACTAGTTTTGAAACTAGCATAGGACGAATTTCGCCTACTAAAAGAATATCTGTTTCGGAATTTTTAGCATCGGTAAAACAACCCGTAAACAGCAATAGCTTAACCCTGCCGGCTTTGGCTTTCAATATCTCAATAAGCTCGCGTTCATAGAGTATTTGTGCTTTGAATAATAAAGCCTTTAGTTCGGAATGCAATAAACAACCGGAGTCTAATTTATAAAATTTAGAACGACCGGTACCGGAAGTTTCCGACATGTCCGCAGTCTCGGATACCGTTGGCATAATCAAACCTACTCTTTCCAAATTTCCTAATTCGCGTCGGACTGCGTTTAATTGGGATTCAGTCAATCTAGCTAACTCGCGCACATAAAAAGGACGTTCGGGGGAATGAAAAAAAATATGCAAAAGCTTTATCCTGGTCTTTGAACCAAAAAGTTGTTCAAGCATAAATCTAAGTCTTAAGGTTAAAAGCTCATAATGTATGTAAGGCCATCCTTTATGGACTGAAAATCGTTGGTGTAGTATAATTATTATAGAGAAAAAAGTCAAAAACTACCTCTAAGATATGGACAAAACCCTACATTTACATGAATTTTTTGTGGAGGGAAACAGCCCCGAAGAATCACATGTACTCTTAAATATTACCGAGCCTTCTACTTCGGCAGAAAAAAATAAAGGCTATTTTTTTGTTATTTGCGAAATAAATAATGGCGACACCAAATATATAGCTAAAATGCAAAATATTATAGATGAAATTGAAAATAGCTACTACGAAATTCCCGATCAGGAATACCAAACCGCTCTGGAAATAGTCTTAAACAAAATTAATCAAGAGAATATTCCGATGATCCAGCCGGAAATTTCTTTACACTGTATTGTTGGTGCTATCCGCGAAAATGATATAATCTTCAGTTTTTACGGATACCCACAAATGATCCTGTTTTATAAAACCAAAGACGGTTTATATAAAAAAATGGATCTCGTCGCAGAAAACCAAACTGACGATCAAGGAGAAAATGGCCAACTTTTTTCTCAGATAGTCCAGGGCAAAATAGGGTCAAACGATTTCTTTTTCGTCGGTACGCCAAATATTACCAACTACTTTAATCATGATCGCTTACAAAAAATTATCACTACTCGCCCGCCTCGCCAAAGCTCCGAGCATTTGCAGCGAGTTCTTTCCGAACTTAAAAACAACCTATCTTTTGGCGGCATTATTATTAACTTGCAAGAAGGAACGAACGCTATATCTACTACCAAAATTTCCACTCCCAAAAAAGGAGATTCCGCCCGATCTTTAAAAAATTTATTTAGCACGGAAAAAAATACCGCCAGCATACTATCTCCCTCTTTTTTGCCAAAACTGCAAGATAAAATAAACGATTCTTTTCAGGATCAAGAAGAGCCCGAGATGATGGGCCGCAACCCAAACGGATTGCGCGCTAATACCGAAATTACTTCCTCACATCTACGCGCCCGCCATGAAAAAATAAAAACTGCTTCTCGCTTTGGTTCTCAAGATTTGATTAAAAAAATATTGATTACCATCTGGAAAGTAATCAAATATGTAGCCAGATTTTTAATTGCGTTAATTCTTTTTATGGGCGCTATTTTTGCCACCCTGGGCAGAAATTTAATGCTTCTCTTTTTCGTCATCACCAACTACCAAGATCGGCGTCGTAATATTTTGCTAGAATGGCGAGTATGGTGGCGCAACTTAAAAGATAATTTAAAACGGCTACCATTAATTACAAAAATTTTATTAACTGTATCTGTCCTGCTGATACTAATTTTTAGTATTGGCATTATATACGTGAAAGATAAACAACAAAAAGCGGCCCGCGCCCAAGCTTACATAAACACCACCCAGGCTATAAAAACTAAAGAAGATGAGGCGGAAAGCTCTTTGGTGTACGGAGATACGCCGGCCGCTCTTGCCAAACTGAAAGAAGCGGAAAGTATTATCCAAAATCTACCTTGCACTACAGTCGCAGAAAAAACTAACTGTCAAAATTTACAACAACAATTAACTAACCTGCAAATGAAGGCGCGTAAAGTTACCCTGGTAACGCCTCAACTGCTGGCCGACTGGACAAAATCGGCAGAAAATTTCCAAATCAGCGACATGTTTTTATTAAGTAATAAAATCTATGGTTTTAGCAAAGATAACGCCAACATCTTGATATACGATATGTTGATGAGGGAATCAAAACTAGTTACCCCCGATTTATCCATAAAAAATTTCATTACCGCTTCGGTGCCTAAAGAAAATGACTATGCCGTCTTGCTCTATGACAATCAAAATATTGCTCAATTTCAACCCAACAATAATTCATGGAAAAAAGTAGATATTAGCTACCCCAACCAAAATGCCAATATTGTCAGTTTGGTTGTCTATAACCGCAAGTTATACTCTTTGGATACGGCTAATAATAAAATCTACCGGCACGATGCCATTAAAACCGGATTCTCTATGGGGAAAGAATGGACTCAAAATAATACCACCGATCTCAAATCGGGGGTAGACTTATCTATAGACGGAGATGTGTTTGTTTTAAATAAAAACGGTACTATTTCTAAATTTTCTAAAGGACAAATACAAAACTTTATTATTTCTAACATGGAACCGCCACTAACTTCGGCAGATAAAATATGGACATATAACGACCTAAATTATATCTATATTTTGGACACACTAAATAAAAGAATAGTAATTTTGGACAAAACTGGCCAATTCAAAGCGCAAATTACCGCCAATGAATTTGTGAAGCCGACTGGTATGATTATAGATGAACAACAAAATTCGGCCTATATTCTTGACAGCAACAAACTTTACCAAATTAGCTTACAATAAAAAGAAGCCCTTTCGGGCTCTTTTTTATTTGAAATTATTTATTTCAATGTAACTTTGCCGCCAGCTTCCTCAATCTTTTTCTTCATAGCTTCGGCTTCTTCTTTCTTTACCCCTTCCTTAACTACCTTAGGAGCACTGTCTACAATAGCTTTAGCATCTGCTAATCCTAAACCGGTCAATTCTTTTACTGCTTTAATTACATTGATTTTGCTAGCGCCGGCATCGGTTAGTTCAACGTTGAACTCAGTTTTTTCTTCGGCAGCGGCAGCAGCGCCTCCGGCAGCTGGAGCGGCAGCCATCATCATGGCTGGAGCGGCAGCGGAAACACCAAACTTTTCTTCAAGAACCTTTACCAATTCGGAAAGGTCTAGTACGGACATTTTTTCTATTTCAGCTACCAAGTCTTTAAATTTGGCAGGAACTTCAACTACTTTAGCTTCTTCTGACATATTTATTTAATTAAATTTAATTAAGCTTTTGCCTTTGCAATATTATTTAGAACGCCTACTAATCCGCGCAAATTTCCAGCCAGGACATTGACAAATCCGGAAACCGGAGCGTTGATAGAACCAACCAATCTGCCCAACAACTCTTGTTTGCTTGGCAAGTTAGCTAAGCTCTTTACCATGGCCACACTAATAAATTTTCCTTCTAGAACACCGCCGAAAACTTGCAAGATTTCGTGAGTTTTAGAAAAATTATTTACAATTTTGGCAGCTGATACTTCGTCGCCTAAAGCCATAAAAGTAGCTACACCACCGGCGAAAACTTTAGGATCAACATCGGTTAATCCCATTTCCGCGCAAGCGCGTTTTACCAAGGTTTTCTTGGCCGCTACTACGGTAATATTATTTTTGCGACATTCTCGGCGCAATTCTTCCGCTTCAGAAACTTTTAAACCTTGAAAATTGGCAAAAACTACGGCTTTGGCCGCTTTAAGACCATCTTCCAAAGATTTAACTGTTTCTTGTTTCTGTAGTTTTGATTTTGGCATATTTTAACAAAAAAATCTGTGTTTTCCACAGACTAACAACAAGTACAAATCGACCTTAACAGGCTTAACCGCCTTTATTTGTACCTCGGCAGGCCTACCTCGCAAAGCCGCTAAATTAGCGACAAAACGGGCTGATTAGATCCTTTTGGGACACCTGCTGTCTATGGTTAGAACCAGTATATCTTTTTCGCTTCTGCTTGTCAAGGGATTGACAAAAAGTTAAATTTGTATTATTATTAAAGGTCGTTTTGCGACCCACGCCATCATGGTATGGCAACCAATCAATTCACCGACTGGAGGAGACAGTTATGTCATTTGTCTATGATGACGATTCCAATTTTCGGCTGAGCGAATCTGAGCTCAGCTCGAGACATGAATCTGCCAAAAATAACCTCTCGTTCCTACTGGAGCAGCAGGCCAAGCGGCTGAGCAGCGATACGAAAGAGGCTATCGAAGAGCACCTCTTTCAAGACAGTGACTACGCGCCCTACATCTTTGGCTGGGTCTACTCGGCTGAGCAGCTGATCCAGAAGGCCCGGGACGAGGTCGATGCCTATAACAACGAAGATGACTCCGTTTCTTACGAGGCCGTGTACTGGGATCGATATGTCGATCTGGAAGAATACCTGGATTGCGGCAACAAGATCGCAACCAATGATGGCAGTCACGACGAAGGTCGTGGCAACAGCAGGGGTCACCGGAGAGGTTTCAAGCCGCCCAAGTCTGAGCTCTGGACCCGTCCCGCGCCGACCCGGTGGCATCGACACCACCAGACCCTGCGTGATCTGCGGCGGAACCGTAAGGAGGCCAAGCGCCACACCCAGCCGCAGCAGTAGCCCGGCACCGCCCTTTCTTCACCCCGTCGTACAAATCGCAATCGCGAGGCGTGCGGCGGGCTTTTTAAATTAAAATTATTTTTTAAAAGAAACAGTGCGAGCTAATCTTTTAATTTCTTCTATATCTACAATACCCAGAGCCTCAAGCTCATCTCTTATTCCAGAATTAGGTTTTTCCACAAATTTGTTACACAGATAAGCTTTATAATCAAAATGTTTATCCTCTAAAGCCCACCTTAAAACATCTTTCCCCTCTATACCAAAATGGTTTTTGAGATTATGCAAAGCTTCTTCATCTCCAAACATAGCCTGCGCAGCTAATTCAGCAGCTATTGTTTTTTCACTTTTTCCCATATTATTCTCCGGCTTCATTCCTGTATTTACTATATCAAATCCTGATTTTGGCATATCTTAAAAATTAATAAAGAATATTGGATTAATTAATTTATTACTGTCCCCGCAAACGATTCTCCGTTTAAAATTTTATTTAAAGCACCTAAATCCGTGCCCTTCACAAATTTCACCGTTAATCCCAGTTTTTGCGCCGCTTTGGCCGCTATTGGATCAAATGGCAAATTTGCTCCCGGGTTCCATGTATTTCCCACTATTTTTCTCATTTCTTCCCAGGTTAGTTGCGATAATGGCTGAGCATGTTGATCTTTTTTTGGGTCAGCGCTATAGACATAATCTATATTAGACGCGTTAATCACATGTTTAGCGCCAAATGTTTTAGCAAGTAAGACGGCGTCATGATCGGTAGAGCAACCTGGCTTCCAACCGGCAGCAATAATTATCGGCTTGCTGGTTTTTATTTTTTTTGTCGGGTTGGTAACCACTTCGGCGTGAGCGTAATCTTTAAACAAAAATCTAACAAATTCGGCATTAAATATCGTTGATTTTATTCCCAACCAATCCAAATCTGTATTACTCATTGAGACTACTTGCTTAGCGGCATTTTGGTAATTGCGGCAGGTCGCTCCCCCGCCAACTACCAAAATAAATTTATCTCCTTTTTTTACTCGTTCAATAATTAGGGTTTGTAATTTTTTAAGGAAATCAATATTAAAACCTTCGGGAGGAATAATAATAGAACCGCCAATAGAGATTATTTTATAGTTACTAGGGGTGAGAGAAGAAGAAAATTTATTTTCTTCTTGCGAAGCCCGACGTAACTTCAAGCTTTGCTTATAATTGGCCATAAAAATTTGTTCTAGCTTTTGGGTTATCTATTCTAGCTTTTTTATTGGCAACAAAAATTGCTTTGTTAGCTTTATACAAACTCGGTGTTCGATAAGCAGTCTTGCCTTTTTGGGCTCGATTAGATGAATAATTTTTCACACTTTATTTTTATTCCGTTTTTAATAATGAATTTACAAACCAACTGACCAACCACATAACTAATGCTCCCCAAAATGCTGGCCAAAAACCCATTACATAAAAACCCTTTACAATTGAAGCCGCTAACCAAAATGTTAAAGCGTTTATAACAAAAGTAAATAAACCTAAAGTCAAAAGATTAATCGGTAGAGTAAGAACAATGATAAGCGGACGAACTAGAGCATTGAGTAGGCCTAAAATTAAGGCTGCTACTAATGCGGCATAAAAACTAACTACTACGATCCCGGGAATATAATACGCAACTAGCATTAGTGTTACGGCGCTGACGAGCCAACGAAGAAGTAGCTTCACACTACAATTTGTTATTGAATAAATTTAACCAACTAACAATTTAAATAATCCATCTATCAGCGGCGAAATCAGTTCAAACAAAAAGAACACAAAAAATAATAAAATTACAAATCCATATCTATCCAAGAAAGCTTTAACCTTATAAGCTGAATTGGGCAAAAGGGCGTAAAGCACTTTGGAGCCATCTAGCGGCGGAATCGGCACCAGATTAAAAATCATAAGCATAATGTTGGCATAGACTATCACAGCCAGAATATCCGCCAAACTTGACCCGGGCAATAGGCGTACCATAATCGCAAAAGCGATAGCCAGCAAAAAATTAGCTGCCGGTCCGGCCAGCGCTACCATAGATGGTCCCCATTTTTGGTTTTTAAGATTATATGGGTTATATGGCACTGGTTTGGCATAGGCAAAAAGAAACTTTCCACCGCTAAGAACAGAAAGCATAATTGGCATCAAGATTGTGCCCCATAAATCTATATGAGCAATCGGATTGACGGTCAAACGACCGGCATAACGAGCCGTGGGATCGCCTAGCATATCGGCCACCCAACCATGAGCATATTCGTGGATAATAGCCGACGGTACAATAACTAAAAAATAAAATATAAAGTCCATATGATGCTATATTCTTGACAAAACCTCCAAATTAACGTATACTCTAACCATTACTCTTAAGTATACTTAAAAAACTCTAAACTTTCAAATATGTCCAGAGTCTGTGATATTTGCGAAAAATCCGCCGTGCGCGCCAATCACGTCAGCCATTCTAACGTCAAAGTACCGCGCCGCCAAAAACCAAACTTACAATTAGCCACCGTAAACGGCAAAAGCCTAAAGGTTTGCTCCAGCTGCCGCCGCACGATGGTCAAAAATATGGCTTAAGGCTTCAAAAAAACTAACCCCGCGCGCCTAGGCGAGCGGGGTTTTTGTTGTGAGTTGATTTTTTATTTATTAGCGGATATAATTCACAAAATCGGGGTGTAGTTCAGTTGGCTAGAACGCATGCATGGGGTGCATGAGGTCGCAGGTTCAAGTCCTGTCACCCCGACCAAAAATAATATGCAAATCATAACTAACTCCACTCAAGAAACTGAAAAATTAGGAGCTGTACTCGCTGAAAAACTGCGCGGCGGCGAAGTATTGTTATTATCCGGAGATTTGGGCGCCGGCAAAACCGCCCTGGTTAAAGGCGTTGCCAAAGGTTTTGGCATTAAAAATGAAATCACCAGCCCCACTTTTACGCTCTTGAACATATACGAGGTTAAGGGTGAAAAGTTGAAGATAAAAGATAAAAAAATTAATACACTAGTCCATATTGATACTTATAGGCTAAAGCATGAAAAAGAATTAGTAGAGATTGGCGTAGAGGATTATTTAGGAAAAAATAATACAGTATGTTTGGTGGAATGGCCGGAAAAAATTACAAATCTGCTCAAAAATGCTCGCCTAAAAAAAGGAAAAGTTATA
>CAZQLV010000005.1:0-14399 GCA_964594385.1 uncultured Gammaproteobacteria bacterium
ACGGCGGCGGATCAAATCCGCAACGACAACGACGCACATTTCAAACCAACCGACTGCCGACTAAGCCGGCTGAAGGCGCATCATTTGCCCGCTTCCGCACCGAAGAAAAAAAATTAAAAGTAGCGGTGATCGGCGGCTTGGAAGAAGTCGGCCGCAACTGCACTCTTATGGAATATGGCAACGATATAATTCTCATTGATATGGGGCTGCAATTCCCCGAAGAAGACATGCCGGGAATTGATTATATTATTCCCAACATGGGCTATCTTAAGGGCAAAGAAAAAAATATCCGCGGCGTCATTATTACCCACGGTCACTACGATCATATCGGCGGCATCCCCCACTTAATTCCGATGCTGGGCTACCCGCCAATTTATGGCTTACCGCTTACCAATGCAGTTATCAAAAAACGCCAGGAAGATTACAAAAACCTGCGCCCGCTTAATATTCATAATGTTAACTTAAACGACAAATTAATGTTGGGCAGTTTTGAGCTGGAATTTTTCCACCTCAACCACAACATTCCCGACTCAATGGGCGTGGTTGTCCGCACGCCGGAAGGAACTATTATCCACACCGGCGACTGGAAATTTGATTATCAACCAACCGGCGAACAACCGGCTGATCTGCAACGCATTGCCAAAATCGGCAGCGAAGGCGTGCTAGCACTTCTTTCAGACAGCACCAACGCCTCACAACCCGGTCACCAAATTTCCGAATCGGAAATCGGTGTAAACCTGGAAGATCTAATTGTTAAAGCACCGGGACGCATTATTATCGGCACGTTTGCATCGCTGCTTACTCGCATCAAACAAATTATTGAAATTTCCGAACGCATCGGCAAGGTGGTGGCGCTCGGCGGTTTTAGCATCAAAAGCAATGTAGAGATTGCCAAAGAATTGGGGTACATGAAATTTAACCCGAAAACACTGGTTGATTTAAGACAAATTGAAAATTATCCACATAACAAAGTTGTGATTATTTGTAGTGGCGCGCAGGGCGAAAAAAATGCATCCTTGATGCGCATTGCCAACGGCGAACATCGTGAGATTAAATTAGTTGAGGGTGACACCGTTGTATTTTCTTCTTCGGTTATTCCGGGCAACGAACGCATGGTGCAGCGCCTCAAAGATACAATTTTCCGCAAAGGCGCCGAAGTCATTCATCACCAAATGATGGATGTGCACGCCGGTGGACACGCTAAAATGGAAGATGTAAAGCTCATGATCCGTTTGCTTAACCCAAAATATTTTGTGCCAATTCACGGTAATCATTTCTTATTGCGCTACAACGGCAAAATCGCCGAAGCGATGGGCTATCCAAAATCCAATATCTTTATTGCCGATAATGGCCAGGTAATGGAATTTACCAAGGGCACCGGTGTGCTTACCAAAAATAAAATTCCATCTGACCACGTATTTGTAGATGGTTTGGGCGTTAGTGACGAAACCAATATCGTCTTGCGCGATCGCCAGGTGCTGGCCGAAGATGGTATGGTGGTAATTATCGCTACCATAGATAGCAAAACCGGCAAACTAATTCAAAACCCGGATATTATTTCTCGCGGCTTTGTCTTCCTTAAAGAACATAAAGAACTGATAGAAGATTTGCGTCATCGCGTCAAAAAATTAGTGAGTGATTCCGACCCACTCTCTTGGGCCGATACCAACAATATCAAAAATAAGCTGCGTGACTACGTTGGCCAATTCTTGTTTACCAAAACTGAAAAACGGCCGATGATACTACCGGTGGTGATTGAAGTATAAAAATAAATTCAAATATAGCAACATCCTCCATCCGGGGGATTTTTGCTTATATAAAACAAACCAGCTATAATGACCTCAAATTAATACTTAAATCAAAAGTATGCCCACCAAACAAAAAATTGCTTTTTACGGTCTGTGGCCGGAAATGAAAGACTATGTACAAAAAAACCTCAAAGGTTTTGATGCTACGATTTCTACCGACAAAATTAATGAACAAAACATAAATCCCGACATTGAGGTTTTGGGTGTATTTATAGAGGCGCCAATTACCAAACAACTGATGGCTAAAATGCCAAAACTAAAAATGATTGCCACGATGAGCACTGGCTTTGACCATATCGACTTGGCCGCGGCCAAAAAAGCCAAAATTTCTGTCTGTAATGTGCCCACTTATGGCGAAAATACCGTAGCCGAACATGCCATGGCTCTAATGCTAGGTCTAACTCGCAAGCTATTTCAATCTGTCAAAAGAGTCAAGGAAGGTGTCTATGATTTTCATGGCTTGCGCGGCGTAGACTTAAAAGGCAAAACTCTGGGTGTAATCGGTACCGGGCATATCGGTACACACGTGATACGCATGGCAAATGGATTTGAAATGAATGTGATTGCCTATGATGTTTTTCCAAATAAACCGTTAGAAAAAAAATTAAAATTTAGCTACACAACGCTGAACAAATTACTTACTCAATCCGATATTATCAGTTTACACACTCCTCTACTGCCATCAACACATCATTTAATAAACCAAAAAAATATTAAAAAAATAAAAAAGGGAGCGTATTTAATTAATACTGCCCGCGGCGCGCTGGTAGACCCCGAAGCGCTGGTCTGGGCCTTACAAAACAATCAGCTAGCCGGTGCAGGGCTGGATGTTTTGGAAGACGAAAACTTAATTCAAAACTACGAACAAGTGATAGCCTGCGGTAACGATGAATGTAAAATAAAAACTACTTTGATGAACAATATTATTATTGACCACCCTAATGCTATTGTTACCCCACACAATGCTTTTAATAGTGTGGAGGCTATCCAACGAATTTTGGATGTGACTATCAAAAATATAAAATCTTTTATTAAAGGAAAGACGATAAACAAAGTAACGGCTCAATAAAAAGTGTGATATAATAGTTTTAAAGCAAACTTCATACAAGTGGTCGACGGCCGCTGGCGCGGTTGTGCATTACTCGCAGCAGTAATTATATTTTAATTTAAATATGAAACATCTCAAAAAAATAATTTCAATTTTTGTTATTTTTGTTTTTATCTTCATGGCCAAACCGGCTAAGGCTTTCTATTTAGAAGTTCCGCCAAGCGTTCAGAATCTATTTACCCAATTCAAAACGGGTAGCGCCTACGCGCAAGAAGCGACGACTGCTACCACTCCACCTCCTCCTACCAATAACACCCAATCAACGCCCCCTTCGGGAATGATGCCGCCACCTCCCACAGGTTCTTATCAACCAATGTCTTATCCCGACAACAATTCTTATCAAACACAGCCTAACAGCATGCCACCCCAACAGGGAATGATGCCGCCACCTTCCGGTGATTCTAAATACTCCCAATACCAAGGCGGACAAAATATGTACGGTGGTTATCCAAATAACAACAATGGAGCAACGAATAATCAACCGCCAATGATGAAGGGCGGCCAGCCAACGCCTTATGGCGACCAAGGGCAAGGAATGTCGAGTGGTAAGCAAGGCATGATGGGACAAAATTCTCAAAATAATGACAGACAAATGATGCAAATGAAACGGGGCATCAGCCAGATGGCGCGTCAAGTAAAACAATTTGAACAAATGATTACTAGCGCCCAAAAGAAAGGTATGACTATTCCGGATGATGTGCAGCAAAATCTCGCTAAGTTAAAAAGCATTTTAGACAGCGCTCAAAACGCTCAAAGCCAAGAGGATCTACAAAATGTAGATATGAGTGAAGTCCAAGATTTAATGCAGTCTCTGGATGATTTTAGGCGCAATACAATGGAAGCGCAACAAAAAATGGATGGTATGAAACGGGGCATCAAAGGCATGGAGCAGAGTTTAAAAATGTTTAAAACACAAATTGCCCGACTAACCAAACAAAATATTGCAATTCCCGCAGACCTCACCGAAAATATTTCTCAGCTGGAAACTTTTATTACGACCGTAAATAATGCTAAAACCAGCGAAGATATGGACGCGATTGATTTTGGATCAATGCAAGATTTAATGCAAAATTTGGATCAAAATAGACAACAGCTGGAAGTTTTGGCGCGCTGGCCGCAAACTCTTAAACAAGTAGACCGTCAACTCAGCCAATTAAATTCGGCTTTAAAGAGAGCCAAATCAACCACAGACAGTTTGGCAAAAAAAGGTATTGATGTGCAAAGCGAATACTCCGCCTTTGCGGAAGCGGTTGATAAATTAAAGAGCGTACGAGATGATGCAGTTGCCAAAATGGCTGATGGTAATTCGGAAGATGCATTTAGCACGTTACAAGATGACTTTTTTGGTCAAATGGATGATGTAATGCAATACCAAAAAGTTATCATGACCATGAGCAATCTAGGGCGCTTCTCTTCTGATTTTAAACGGAGTGTAGCTCAAGCTAATACCACCATCAAAAATTTAAAGAGACAAAAAATAGATACTAGCGATGTGGAAGATTTGCTTAGCCAAATTAATGATAAAGGGCAGGAAATTCTTAGCCTATCAAAGGCAACACCTTTAGATGAAGATACTGTAACGTCTGCTTTAGATGATTTGGAAAATTTAAAACAAGAATTCCAAAGTAAAGTTTCAGATCTTACCGGCCAAGAAAGTATGCTGCCTTGGGAACAGGGCCCTCAACAGTTCCAACAAGTACAGCTGCCACAAGGATTTGATCAGTTTGTGCCTCAGACACCTACTATTCCCAGCGACCAATCTTCGGCTGGTTCCAATACTTTACAGCAATAAAATAATAAAAAGAAATAAAAAAATAACCCTGCACCAAATGGTACAGGGTTATTTTGCATAGAATAAGCCGAATTTTGTGACCCTAAGGGAACAGTTTTGTTCCCGCAGGGATGACGATCATTTATCTAGGGCTGACGTTACCGTCAACCTCATGTCCGCTGCCGTCCCGATTAACTCGGGACTTTGGCGAGACAATGCGAACGAACTTTTCCAAAAACCAGATTATTCTAGTCTAGGGCTGTTCTTGCATTCAAGTAAGGATTTAGCCGTTTCACCTCTTAGCTTGTTACCTCCGCTAAGAGCTAAGCACGGGGGCTGTCATCATATACCATTTCTACTGCAGACTATAAATTTCGGCATAATTGTTTCAAAATTTTCTAGCTTACCAGCCAGGTAAGCTAGAAAATTTATTCATCAATTCTGACTCGAAATTTATAATCTTCGCTACGAAAGCGTATATGATGACAGCCCCCTATTCATGATTGAACACGAATGTAAGGTTTGCTCTCCCGACTCTTTCGCGTCGGGACGTCTCTGCTCGCACCTCATCTCGATTTTACTCGAGGCGACGGGAGTTACCCGCTACCGTTTTCCTCCGGCGTGACTGTACGGAGGGAATGTTCGGACTTTCCTTCCTAATTTTAATTAGGACGATCATCTACTATGCGGTGAAATAATAGCATAAAATAATGGTTTTGTCAATAAAAAAACCCCGAATAAATCGGGATTTTTTAATTGGTGTCGATTACGCATTGAGTCGGATGCATAATCGACACGGAAATTTAATTGAATGACTCAGTACTAACTAGCCTGCGGCATCTTCTTCAACAGTTTCCCGATCCTTCCTATCTCAAAACCAAACCAGATGTAACGCTTCTTGGCAAGAGAAAGATCCACTTGAGCTGCCGTAAGATCTGCCCTGTTATCTTCATTGTCTTCCTTGGCAAGCTGTCTCTTTGACTTATTAAGTCTAGCCTCAACCTGTCTCATATATAGCAGGGCTGAATCACGCGCAGACTCCAGCCCCTGTCTAATTTCTTTGATCTTGCTGAGCGAAAGATCAAAGAGCTTTGGTGAAGGCTGTCGCCCTCCCAACTTGGCAGCTGCTTGAACTGTCTGGTAAAAATCCTTAAACATATTTACCGAAACATCCCACACACAGCCATCTATCGCTCTATTTTTTCCACGATTGAATGCAACCGTAGCCACATTCAACTTTTCCATCAGATAAAAAAATTCTTCCCCATCCATCTTGAGTGTGGCATGGGTGAGCCTACATACTTCTACACCTGCAGGTAAAACGTTCCTGATTGTATCCAATGCCAAAATTTCGCCGGCGGTCAGGCCACTGGCAACATGCTGAAACAATGAAGATCTTGCCGTGTCTCCATTCATTAGGTAGCTCCAAGGTTGGTTGTGAAGGAACTGCTGAGGATGCAAACACCCTCTCCAAATCATTCAACTAATTAAATAATTTGAATAGGGTCCGGCGACACCTCCTGCTGAGGCATTATCGCCGGCTAAAAGAGAACAACTCCCGCTTTGATCAACCGATCGATCTGCCGGGATACATCCGGATTGTGATCGTAGAAAATCTGGCGAAATTCCTCTTTGGTTTTGGCTTTCCCAACATGCTTGGAGTTATGCCTGGTAGTCAGGGCGTCATAGTAATCCATCAGAGCCAAAATTCGGGCCTGCTTCTCTAGGTTCACTATAGTTCGCTTTGTCCAAACACCCGCATACTTCGGTAGCTTCTTTGGGTAAGGACATGGCTGGAAACGGTGATGACGCACTATTAGATCAGCTGTATAGGGGTGAATATCCCTAAGCCAGCGATAGCCAAGCATTACATGCGGCCGAACGGATGCATGATTTCTCTTGGAGAAATACCCGGTTTTGTTCAGAACTTGAACATCCACCAAAGCCTTGCCAATATCGTGGAGCGTACCGCCCCAAAGCAAAGCGCGAGGATCAAGTCCTAGAACTTCACCTGCCTTCTGACATAACACACCTACGCGAAGTGAGTGCTCATAGGTGGCAGGGTGTTTTATTTGCAAAACCTTCAAAAAAGACAGGATATTATCCCGGTAGGCTGGTACTACATGTAAGTCAAGGAGCGCTTGATGCAGGTTTTCTTCCTCCATCTGTTTTTCTTTCTAGAGTCACTTACTTCGTGCCCTCTTCAAAAAGCTCAAAAGCCCTCTAAACAATCACGAACAACGTGTAAAAATACCACTAAAAATCCTTCTTGTCAAGCCAGATATATATTTAAAAATAAAAAAAAGAAGGCGATCAAGACAGCGCATATCTTAATCGCCCAATGAACAATACAGGCTATGCTCTTAACGAGTAGGTGGTTTGGCCAAGCGCCGAAGCCTATCCAATTCCGAGCGAAAAATTCTGTAACTATAATCCTTTTCAGAATGCTCGGCCTTAGCCAGCGCCAACGCTTGTTCTAACCCCTTGATGTTTCCTTCACTCTTAGAGAGTTCCTGGGCCATAGCCGATACCAAAGCCTCCAGCTGTTCTTCTGTACCACTGGGTGGTGAAGAAATAACACTAGGTTCTGACTCTAGAAGCGAGGACGGTTCCGGCGGAAATTCGTACTGACCCGACCGGACAGCTTGCAATACCTGGCAAAAATCACTGAATTTATCCCGTACCAAGCCCCACACATGGCCGACGTCAGAGTTGCTATTGACGCCAACCTTGGCAACAACTTTGACACTCTCCAATTTCTCGACAAAATCCAGAAACTCGTCAGGCTCCAAAGCTACCATAGCTGGTACCAACCTGATGAAACCGTCCGGTTTCTTGATTAGGATCTCTTGGATAATATCCAAAGCCGCTTCTTCTTCACTAGTAAAACCCTTAGCCAATTGGTGTGGCGCTACTGGTTCGACCGCCTCATCATTTGACGAACTAGCCCAAGCATATTTGCCATAACCAATCTTAATGAGATGGCGACCGCACTTGCTTTCTCCGGTCACAAGACTCCGCAACAACATATGCAGGCCTGGCCTGGTGGTATAATCCAGACGGCTCAAAATGTCCTTTGGTAACTCTTTAATAGTAAAAGGCTTGCCTTGAGTAATATGGCGCAAAAGTTCCACCTTGCGCACAATCTCTTCAGCAGGTCTATTTCCCTGATTTTCTTTTCCCACGTTCATCCCCCTATCTAGATTGTAAGGTACCGTGTTTCTCAGGTCACCCCAAGCCTATTTGCCCTTAAACACTCAGGCTTGGAATAACCTTTGGAACTTAATAAACTATCACACTTTTAGGCATTTGTCAACCATATGTACAGTTAAACCTGCCTTGCTTAAAGGATAAACCTAAGGTAAAATACGAGAAAATAACGAAAGTTTTTCTTATGAAAAAACTAGAACTAACATTTGCCTTTGCGCAACTTCCCATAGATTATATTTTAATCGTCCTGGCCGGTATCACGGCTTATGCTTTGCGTTTTACCCCACTCACCCAAAGCATCCGGCCGGTTTTATTTAATCTGGCCTGGTCAAAATATTGGCCACTACTACTTATTACAGCTTTTGGTTGGGTGATTATTTTTGCCCTATCCGGATTATATAGCACCTCTCCCAATCGTAAATTGGCCCGTGATTTAACCAGAGTAATTTTTGCCTGCTCTACCGGTTTTGCCGCCATTACGATTTACGTTTTTTTTACTTTACAAAAATTTGATTCCCGTTTTTTGGTGCTGGCCGGTTGGATTTTGGCGATGTTGTATGTTTGTGTGGGCAGGATTTTAATGAACGGTTTAAAAAAATTAATGTATCGCGCTGGATACGGTTTGCGCAAAACAGTTATTATCGGCAAAGAAACTATTGCCGAACAAATAAAAAATGTGCTCAACTCCCGACCGGGGCTAGGATACAAATTAATGTCGATTTTTTCACATTTTAATTTAGATACTAAACAATATCTTTTAAATAACCGTCCGGATGAAATTATTTTTACCGACCCAAAAGCGCACGGCGATGAAGCTATCGAGGCAATTGATTTTGCCAACGAACACCATATTGCTTTTAAATATTCTGCCGATCTGTTTTCGACAATCTCTACCAACATGGCCGTTAGCACTATCGGTGGCATCCCAATTATCGAGCTGCGTCTCACTCGCCTCACCGGCTGGAACCGAATTATCAAAAGACTAATGGATATAGCCGGCAGCATATCTCTAATAGTTTTATTTTTACCGCTATCTATTTTAATTTATATTATAGTGGCCATAGAAAGTGGCTTTCCGGTAATTTATAAAAATGAACGCGTGGGCCAAGAAGATAAGAAATTCTTTGCTCTCAAATTCCGAACCATGCACCAGCAATTTTCTACGGGTCCGCAGTTTGGCAAGCAGGGTGAAGTGGCTCTAGAAAAAGAACAGGAGCTGATCGCTACACAAAGCATGAAGGTGGGTCCGATTTATAAAATCAAAGACGACCCTCGGGTAACGACCTTTGGCAAATTTCTCCGCCGTTGGAGCCTAGATGAGTTGCCGCAATTTTTTAATGTCTTAAAAGGCGAAATGAGCCTGGTTGGCCCGCGACCGCACCAACCCCGCGAAGTACAAGGCTACAAACGCCAACACAAAATTGTCTTGGCTATCAAACCGGGGCTTACTGGTTTATCGCAAATTTCCGGACGCAGTAATTTGACCTATGAAGAAGAAATAAATTTAGATACGTTTTATATAGAAAATTGGAGCTTATACATGGATTTAATAATTCTGATTAAAACACCTTTTGTTGTTTTAACTAGAAACGGATCAATAGTTTAACTTTTATGCGAGTTGCCCTAGTGCATGATTATCTAGCTCAAGATGGAGGGGCAGAACGAGTCTTAAAATCTCTGCATGAAATTTGGCCTGACGCGCCTATTTTTGTTTTATTCCATGATAAAAAGAAAATAAAATTTTTTAACAACAAAAATATCCACGAATCTTTTTTGGGCAAACTTCCTATTAGCGACTCTTCGTATCAGTGGTATTTGCCTTGGATGCCACTGGCTACCGAACAGCATAACTTAAAAGATTTTGATGTGGTAATTTCTACCTCCAGCATGTTTGCCAAAGGCGTCATTACCAGCCCCAATACTTTGCATATTTCTTACTGTCACACGCCGCCACGCTTTTTGTGGGCCGACAACTATAACTATATTTCCGATCTCAAACAAAATCGCTTAATCAAATTTTTGCTCCCCCATTTTATTCATCGGCTGCGTATTTGGGATCAAATGAGCGTAGACCGAGTAGATAATTTTATTGCCAACTCCCGCACCGTGCAACAAAGAATAAATAAATATTATCGCCGCGAAAGCGAGGTTATTTATCCGCCGGTAGAACTATCGTCTTGCTCACTGCAAAAAACCAGCGACTATTACGCCGGCGGCGGCCGACTGGTAGGTTACAAACGTTTTGATTTGATCGTAAAAGTATTCAATCGCTTACAGTGGCCGCTGAAAATTTTTGGCGATGGAGCGGAATTTGATACGCTCAAAAAAATAGCCAAACCTAATATAGAATTTTTGGGGCAAATAACGGATGAGGAAAAATGCAAAATTCTGTCGGGCGCGCGCGCGTTTATCCATCCGCAGCTGGAAGATTTTGGCATCACGGCTGTAGAGGCAATGGCGTGTGGCCGACCGGTGATTGCCTACAATCAAGGTGGTGCTACCGAAACAATTATTCCTAATGAAACCGGTATATTTTTTCACGCACAAACTTGGGAATCCTTGCTGGACGCGTTGCTTAATTTTAATTATGAAAATTGGGATAGCGGTAAAATTCGTCAACATGCGGCCAAATTTGACGCAATTAATTTTAAAAATAACATACAAAAATACGTAGTGGACAGATATGAAGAATTTAAGCACGGGTTTAATCAACGGGCTTTAATCAGGTAACTGTATGAACATCGGCATAGACATACGAACGCTCATGTCTCCGGTGCGTGCCGGCGTGGGAGAATATACATACGAGCTTCTCAATGCGATTTTTGCAATTGATAAAACAAGTCAATATTTTTTATATTACAATTCATATAGTGACGTTTCACAGAATATTCCTAAGTGGACACAGGAAAATATCCACTATATTCATACCAAATGGCCAAATAAACTATACAATGCTTCAATTAAAATTTTTGGCGTGCCAAAAGTAAATAAAGTGAAGTTGGATTATTTTTTTTCTCCCAATTTTAATTTTACCTCACTACCCACGGATACGCGCCGGGTTTCAATGGACGCTACCCGGCATGGTTTCGTTAAACCAAAAAGTATTCTCACTGTTCACGACCTTTCTTTTGAATTTTTCCCCGAATTTTTTTCTTTTAAACAACGATTGTGGCACTGGGCTATAAACCCAAAAAAACAGTGCCAAAAAGCAACTATTATAATTACGCCTTCGGAAAATACCAAGCGAGATATTGTGGATTTATTTAAAATTCCAGCTGATAAAATTAAGGTGATTTATCCGGGGGTTAACTGTCAAAATAATACTTTACTCTCGCAGGATGACATACGAAAAAAATACAATTTACCCAACAAATTCATCCTCTTTCTAGGCACAGTCGAACCGCGCAAAAATATCATCGGCCTCATCAAGGCGTTTGAAAAATTATATTCTCTGCTACCTAATTACCACTCACTCATTATCGCCGGCCACAAAGGCTGGAATGATAAACAGATATACAAAAAATATAACGCTTCACCTCTCAAAGATAAAATAAAATTTATCGGTTCGGTAGGTGCAAGCGACAAACACATTTTGTATTCACTAGCTGATTTATTTGTGTACTCTAGTTTTTATGAAGGATTTGGTTTTCCGGTAATAGAGGCTATGGCAGCCGGCACACCAGCAATTACATCTAACCGATCATCATTGCCCGAAATAACCGGCAATGCCGCTTATTTAGTTAATCCCAATCGCCCCTCCGAACTAGCCCAAGCTATGGCCGAAATGATAAAAAATGATAAACTAAGAGAGCATTTCAAAAAATTAGGCCCGGAACAGGCCAAAAAAATTAGCTGGCATAAAGCGGCTGAAGAATTTATCGGTTTACTAAAATAAACTATGGAAAATAACTCAAAAAAAATCCTCATCCTCCACGATTATTTCCTCTACAAAGGCGGAGGCGAACGCTTGGTAATTAGCCTGGCCAAAAACCTGCATGCCGATGTGGCTACGGCTTTTATTGGCAAAGATGCTTTTGATCCGCGCACTGAGGGAATAAATACAATTGAACTATACAAAGAAAAAGCTTGGTCTAATCTGCCCGGATTTCGCTATTTGCAGGTACAGTTTTCTTTTTTATTTAAAACCGGTTTTATAAAAAATTACGATGTTGTGATATACAGCGGTGATTGCCTGATTGCAATGTTGCGAACGCTGGGGAAAAAGATACGGAACATCGCCTACATGCACACTCCGCCCCGACACCTATATGACACCTATCAAAATCGACTTGCCCAATACCCGCTTTGGAAAAAAATAATTTTTATCCCGTTTGTCTGGATCAATCGCTGGCGATTTGAGTTTCTCTCCAAAAAATTAGATTTAATTATTACTAATTCCAAAAATACTCAAACACGCATCAAACAGTATTTGCACTTAGACCCTACTGTTGTCTACCCACCTTGCGATACATTACCATTCAAAAATCTTGGTTATGGGGACTATTTCTTCTCTTGGGCAAGATTGTATGATGTAAAACGAGTAGACAAAATTGTCGAGGCGTTTATAGGCATGCCGGATAAAAAATTAGTGGTAGCTTCGGGAGGGCCGGAACTGAAAAAAATCCAAAAAATGGCCGAGGGGCACCCAAATATTACTATTTTGGGCTGGATAAACGACACGCAACTGCTGGAATACCTGGGGCATTGTTTGGCCACAATTTATATTCCTATCCGTGAAGATTTTGGCATGAGCGCCGTAGAATCTATGCAAGCCGGTAAGCCGGTAGTTGGCGTAGCCGAAGGTGGCCTGCTAGAAATTATTGAAAATAATAAAAACGGAGTTTTGTTACCACCTAATTTTACGATGAAAAACTTGCACTACGCTATAAGGCATATGACTCCAGACATGGCTGCAAAAATGGAAAACGCCTGCCTTGCTACCGCCGCAAAATTTAATGAAAAAACTTTTATAGAAGGAATAAAAAAAGCCGCCGATCTGTTATGATAAGCGGCAAAAGTGTTGGAACCATATGATTAATCTACATCAGAAGATTTATCAGGTTCAAGATCTGGTTCTGGATCAGGAGGATCTGGGAGTCCTTTAGCAGCCCGCTCTGCCGCATCTGTAGAGTATGCTAATAATTTTGGACCCGTAGGCTCTTCTGTGGCCTCTGCTTTTGCATCTAGCATTCGCTGCTCACGAGCGCGAAGAGCAGGATAAGCAGCAACTCTGAAGAAGTTTAGTGCAGAGAATTTACCTGCCTTCCAAATAGGCAATACAAGTATGCCGAACCACATCCACCATTCCCATTTCTTCAAAGTTTTACTTTCTTTCGCTTTAAACGTCTCATCTAAACCAATATTAAAATATGCTCCTCCAGCCAGCACGTAAAGCGCATATAGCAACATCACTTCCTCCTCGATTGATTGTTGATAAAGAGCGTACGGCTCCCGTTAAATTATAGTACCTACATACATTACACTTTGTCAAAAATAACCCTATTTATTCACAGTGCCTGAACGGCAAAAAAGGTGTATAATATACATGTTACTCAACACGCTATTTTTAATGGCAAAAACATTGAACTCTACAAAAAAAATCCAACTACGACATTGCGGTTTCTGTCAAAAAGTAGGCCACAACAAATCCACGTGTCCAGATTCAAACCTGCATAAGACAGACGGAGAAAATAACCCAACGGTGTCGGAAACAAATACAAATCAAACGGTTCGTCCACCGCTTAAGTTTTTTGTTCACCATGTTCAATATCAAGACCATCAATCTCCTCATGTAATGGACTTAAAAGAAACCAAAAACAATCTCTATCAAAAAATTCAAGCAGTCGCGCCGGAAGAAAATAATGATTTTTATTTTTTCCACCAAACACCCGCTAGCGCAAAAAATATTCCTCAACCAGCATTTCCTTCGTTTGCGCCAGCTTCAATGACAAATACAAATAAACCAGAAATAAAAAACCCCGCCCCGGCTTTGCCCACACAATCTGCCAAAAAATCAGAACCAACTCCCGCAAAACTGCCAACAATTAGATTTTCACAGCCCAAATTTCATCAAACTGTTGCAAACAAAATACGCGCCAGTGTTGCCCCTAAACATTTTATCGGAGCAATGGCAATGATTTTATTTTTATTATTTGTGCCAACCCGAGCGCGCACCTATTATTTTGATCTGAAATCAACCACCAACCAAGTAGCTGATAATAGCACGGCCGGCTTTGCCGCGTTGCACGATTCTACTTCGGCCCTGATGAGCGGCAATCTGGTAGGCGCGCAATCATCGCTTACAGACGCTTTACAAAATTTTGATCAAGCCGTAAATACCTTAAACAGTAAATACAACTTCTTGCAAAAAGTTATTTCGGCCATACCTATTCTGAATAACGAAATCCAAAGCAGAGAAAAACTTATTGCGGCCGGACAAGAAATTTCGCTGGGCAACACTTACCTCATCAAAGGCCTATCCGAAGTCCAACAAAGCACCTCC
>CAZQLV010000006.1:0-14218 GCA_964594385.1 uncultured Gammaproteobacteria bacterium
GTGTTTGGCAAATGCGGCTACCAGAGGCGGTTTTAGTCAAACCAATTTTGATGCTGCATGTCAAAACGCGATTAGTCGTTGTGGTGATGGAATTGTTGGTCCTGATGAAGATCCCGGTTGTGATTTGGGTGGCGGCAACCATGCTGCCTGGTGTAATAATTTTTGTTTAGCTAGTGATAGTAGCCATCCAGAGTGTGTAGCTGGCACTGAAGGCTGTAATGCAAATAGCCAACATATTGGTTCTTCATTATTATATTTTATTCCTTCTGTATGTGGGGACGGGCTACCGAGCTTGGGAGAAGATAATTTTTGTGAAAGCAACTTATCAAATACTCATACTGGCACCAATCCATGGGCATTGGCGATTGCTGTTGGTATGGGTATTGCTAGTGGTAATCCAGCTACGCAAAAAAGTGATATTATTGCCAACACTAATCAAAATACAGCTACCGGTGGTGTGGTTAGCGGGAAAGGTCAATTTATTATATCCTGCGGTTATACCAGTGATACTCAATGTGAAGCCGTAATGGGTAGTGGTTGGGGTCTAGCCAGCAACGGCTGTTGCTATTTACGTCCTCAACTTTTGAGCGTAACCCCGGGCAGCACTTCCACGGATCAGTTTAATATTTGCCCCAACACCGCTATTGAAGCTACTTTTGATCAGCCTATTGATCCGGCAAGCCTAAGTGGTAACATTATTATCGCGCGTGGCACTACTACCGCTACTTGTGGAGCTAATGAAGATGTTACAGCCCTGGCTTCAGCTATGTTAAATGGTAAGGATAATCTTCCTTGGTATAGAAAGATATTTATTTCCATTGTCCACTTCTTTACATCTCTGGTTGGCCAGCCGGCAGACGCTTTCCGCACACAAATTCTTTCTACTAGATGGTGCGCCGGAGAAGATACCGGTCAAGCCGATGTGGAAGTTATTACCAGCACTTTGAGCAAAATTGATTTTAGATTAAATAAGCCATTAGCCACAGACACTGATTATTTTATTGCCTTAAAAGACGGCATTCGCAGTAATTTTGGTATTAGTATTGGTAAAAAAAGTAATGGTAAACCACTGGGTTGGAAATTTATTACCGGTGAAAAAATATGCGAGCTTAACCAAGTTGATGTTAATCCACCGGAAATTTATTTTGATAAAGCTGGGGCTACCGCCGTACTGTCTGCTTCCGCCTACAATATAAACTCGGCGCCTATCCAACCAATCCCCGGATATTATGCCTGGGAATACCTATGGGAGCCAATGGGCAATGCTTTTGTATCCTTAGAGAATACAACTTCTTCTGTAAATACAATTACCGCGCAAAATCGTAATGGCGAGGTAGATCTGCGCGCTTCAGCCGCTATCACAGACAACATTTATTCTACTCAAACTGGGGTAGTGGCTACCGGCAAATCGCACGCTATTGTCTTTTTGTGTGAAAATCCTTGGCCGCCAAAAGATTTGTATATAAATGGCAATGGTCCATATATAATTTTTCCATACGAAGATAAAGTGGGTAATAACGATGGTTTTGATTTAAACCTTAATACATTTAATAATACTCCTATTAATAACGCTGGAAGCCTGTCTTCTCCTAGTGGTGGCGGTTACTTTAATTTCCGTACGTATTATTGCGCCGATAGTGGTGCATTTGGCAAAACGGATGATTTACCATATTTACGTCCGGCTGTACAAGTTTCTCTCTCAATAATTGGAGATACGGCCACCTCTACTTTGCTGAAAAGATTTATTTTTACCAATACTAAAAATAGCGACGGTATTGGAATTGCCGTGTTTTCTAATCCGCAGCACCTCACTGTTTCCGATTGGTTTGCCAAGGATCGGGCTTTGGGTGGCCAAGGGTTTGTGGGTAACATGCAAACGACCAAGATAGATGGATATAACGCCCTTACGGATGGTAATAATATTTATGTTGATGCGCTCAATTATTCAGATATTTCTCACAATTTATTCTCCAATATTTATCTATTTAGTATAAATGCCGATGCTAGCCCGGAAACCAGGAAAGTATTTGAACAAGTAATTAGTAATTTGCATTTTAATACGAACCTAACCAATTATGGCTACTGTGGAACCACTATGGCCAATCCGGGAGCCTCCACGACTTGTCAAACGGATCTTGATTGCGCCACTGGCGAAGTTTGTTCAGTGCAGACCGATAAGTTAAAGAGAAATTATCAACGATTGAGAGATTTAAATGAAATTCAGAATTTGCTGGGATCATAATCTAAACAAATTATGGTATAATAAACAATATATCATTTAAGCTAGCCGATTAGCGCGCGTATGTAATTTCGTTTATGGGTGACATTAAAAAAATAATATTTTTTTTCTTGGTAGTAGCAACCTCCGGTTTTTTAGTTTATCCAAAAATGGTTGCGGCCACTGTTCCAATTCTTAAAGAAGGTACATATTTATCCGGCCAAACATTAAGTGTTTGGCCGTCTTGGTCATTATTAGGGAATGCTTTAGGCCAAGCTCTGCCCGTTGATCCAGTCAATGAATTGGCTCCGGCCGGTACTTGTGAAAAAAATACAAATGTTTTTTGTACCACCGATGCCAATTGTCCAAGTAGTCAAGTCAGCACTGTTATGCCCGGCAAATGTGCAAGTGGCATTTGTGTCGGTGTTTCTAGATCATGTGTCGCTGATAGCCAATGTCCTTTTACCACCAGCGTATCGACAGTATATGATAAGTGCATTCTGCACGATCCCAACACCGGTTGGAGTACTGCGGATAGACGTTTTAGTTTTGCTTGCAATCGTGCTTCCTATGCGTACCGATATATAGTTTCAACAAGCAGCAACAATTATATAGTACGCACTCATTTTGAAGATCCGGGATTTACTCCAGCTAATTTTAATAATTTTGTGGCCGGGTTTATTAGCAGCAGCATTTTTAAAATAAATGAATCATCAGGCATTTGTCTTTCTTATCCGGAAATTTCTACGATGCAATCCGGGGTTTGCGGCGACAGTGTTTTAAATTCGGATAGGGGAGAACAATGCGATCCTCCGGGAAGAATAGAGTATCAAGCTGGCTGTGTCGGCACTACCAAAAATTTAACTGTTTGTAATAATAATTGCCAGTGGGTAGCTTCTACCACATTGTGTAGCAACTTTCGTAAGTGTGGCAATGGAATTGTAGAAGGAGGAGAAACTTGCGACGACGGCAATCTTAATGGCAAGTATAATCACTGTAATACTACCTGTAATGGTATTAGTGCTTTAGGTAAGTGTGGCGATAATGTTGTACAGTCCGCTTACGAAGTCTGTGATGTGGGTACACCAGGCGTAGCAAAATATAGTCTCACCAGCAAACAAAATTCTTGCAGTTGGGATTGTCAAAATTGGGGCCCCTATTGTGGTAATAATATTACTGAAGCTCAATACGGTGAAGAGTGTGATGGTTCGTTGGCATGTTCTGTAAATGGACATGCGGGGATGCAAATTTGTGGCACAAACTGTAAGCAACAATCATCAGACGTAGCTGCTTGGTGGAGTTTCCAAAATTCTTCCCTTGTGGATAGTTCAGGAAATAACAATAATGGCAGTTGTACTGGGGCTACTTGTCCAACATTTGGCCAAGCCAGATATGGTAAAGGCGCAATTTTTAATAACTCTCAATATTTTTCTGTGCCTGGGGCTCCCAGCATCAATATTAGTAGTTCAATAAGTGTGGAAGCTTGGGTAAATCCTACAGATTATAGCACTCTTCGCCAGCGTGTTGTAGAAAAAGGTGCTGCAGCGTATGGGTACTGGTATGGCTTAGAGGTCAATGCTGTTCCTGGTGGCACTGCTCGCTTTAATTTTTCTGATTACTCAAATTTTTCAGTTGACTCAAAAAGCGTTATCCCCACCAATACTTGGACTCACTTAGTTGGAACTTTTGAAAGGATTGGCCAAACCAATTATATGAAAATATATGTAAATGGCAATTTGGATAACTCTAAGAATTTTTTTACCACTACACAAGTTAATGGGGTCGGATGGGCTCCTTTATCTGTTGGAGCATCAAGAACAGATAGAAATAATGATACTTATGCCAACTTTTTTTCCGGCACGATAGATGAAGTCAAGATTTATAGGCGAGTATTATCTTCCGATGAGGTTATGAGCGATTATCAAAGCAGCTGGCCATGTGTTGTTCCTACCTCTACAGCTGTAAATAACCAACCAGGTGTCTGTGGAAACGGAGTTGTAGATACAAACGAAGCCTGTGATAGAGGTGTAGCCGAAAATGGCAAAACATGTACTCCTACCTATGGACAAAGCTGCTCCTATTGCTCAGCTGATTGCCAAAATACCATTGATGTTCAGCCTTCCCAGTATTGCGGGAATGGCATAATTGAAGATTCCGAAAAATGTGATCAATCTAGTGGGGTAATTTATGCTGCAGCTGCCAACCCCAACTCTACACTATCAACCAAAGACGTGACTCATAATGGCTATCAAGAATTGGCCTGTTCGAACGAGCCGACCGATCCGCACACTATTAAAGTAGGAACTAAAGATTGCAGTAATTGTTCTATAGCTACAGTTAGTAATTGTATTAAGTGCGGAATGGATCCAAACGGTGTAAGCGTAGGCGGAGGTCTCATAAACGTGTTGCAAAACCAAGCAAATCCCGACCCTCTATTTAGTCAAACGTTACAAACGAGCGCTATTTTTCCAAATAGCAGCACTTTAGATCTTGCCATTGGGCCATGTTACTACATTACTATTAGCGCAGGTAATTATAAAAATATTTGTAACACAACCATGTCTCAATCTCCGGATGTGGGTAGAGATACAAAAAATGATTCTTCTCGCGATTTAACAAATTATGTTTTGCAAAATCCGTATAGTACCGGCGATGCTTTAGTAAATAGCGACCCCAGCTGCTCCTCGCCAGACCCGGCTAATAAACATTATACAATGTATATTAACAAAGACTGGGCTCGTCCGTTTGATTTTAGTGTAGTGAGCCAACCGCAACCATGGCAGTATGACATGGTTTTGTCACCCGTGGTATTGAAGAGCAATCGTAATCAAGATGTGCGTGTTGTTGTTAGTTGGGTAGGCCCGGATGATTTTTACGGGGGATTTTTGAATCCTTATGTATCTCCATACGAAATAACTGACGCTTCGTTCTGTGACTCATCCGGTGCTTGTGCTGATTCTACAGGGCTCGGTTATTTCAACAGCACAAATAAATATGGTGTTTGGTACCATGGTTTTAACTCTACGGTAGGACAAACAAACGCCGAAGCGTTTACGATTAATACGGCCGATATGTCCGGTAATACGTATTCGTTCTTTGTTAAAACCCCCAGTTCTCCGATTAGGCAATTTAAAAATACCGCTAAATTAAAAGTAGAGGTTTATTTGCCGGAAAATGATAGTGCTTTTTGGTTAAGGCAGACAGTATTAGGACAAGGCGTTGACTACAATAAATATCGTTTTGGCACGCCTGCCAAAACTTATTATCTGTTAGGCGCCACTCCGTCTGATAATCAAAATGCCAAATATTGGCAAGTATTTAATATCAACCAACCGGTCGCAACCACAACTGTATCTTCTACAGATATAATTGACGTCAGTAGTATCGTTACCGGCCCAGCTTATTTTGAATATGTGCCGCCTTTGGCGCCTTAACTATTTCATTCATTTGACCTATGGCAAAAGTCGCAAAAATTATTATTCTATTACTCATCATAGCTTTTGGTGGCTTTTTGGTATACAAATTTATGATACTAAAGAAATCCACCACCACTTCTGTTTCTCAGGTTAATAATTCCGCGCCCTCAACAATTGACAAAGCTAAACAACAGGAATTTACTAGTCTTATAAAAAATAACGCCGCCACTGATCAAGATTTGGATGGTATACCCGATAGTCTAGAGGCGCAATATAAAACCAGCCCTACTTCTTCCGATACTGATAATGATGGTTTAACCGATTGGCAAGAAATTAATATTTATCACACAGACCCCTTGAAAGCCGATACTGATGGCGATGGTTATCCGGATGGCTATGAAGTGCATAGAGGCTTTAACCCAAAAGGATCGGGAAAATTACAAATTAAAAATCAATAAATTTAATAATATGTTTGAAGATCAAAACCAAAACACCAATGTACCCAATAATTTACCAACCATGCCTAATGGGCCGACAAAGGAGCCGGAAGATATGTTTGCTGGCGTAGAAATGCCAGCCCCAACGTCTGATCCGGGGTCAATGCCGGATGTCTCGGCAAAGCCATCACCAGCGACTGATGCTTTGTCTAGCGGTTTATTGAAGAAAAAAGATACTGTTGTAAATCCTCCCCTTACGCCGCCAAGCGAAGATATGGATTTTGGAAATTATAAAATGAGTGAGCCTATTTTGGGCAAAATTTTATTATTTATTGTCATTATTGCTTTTCTAGGGGTCTTAGTTTATGCCGGATGGTGGGTTTTGTATAGCCCCAAAAATAGTTCGGTCAATAAATCCGCCCAGCCAGCAGCGCAAACTAATAATCAAGTTCAACCGCCGCCGCCGGCAAATCCCAGCACCCCCGTTAATTCTTCTACTAGTATTCCCACCCAGATGAACAACGACCAAATTTTATTTGGTCAGGGGGTAGATTCCGATAAGGATGGTTTAGATGATGTACGCGAAAAAGAAATCGGCACAAACCCGCAAAATCCGGATACTGATAATGATGGGCTAACTGATGGTGATGAGGTAATTATTTATAAAACAAATCCGTTAAATCCGGATACAGACGGTGATGGCTTGAGCGATGGCGACGAGATATTGATTTGGAAAACAAATCCATTAAATCCCGATACGGATGGCGACGGTTACCCGGATGGCACAGAAGTAAAGAATGGGTATAATCCATTAGGTCCGGGCAAACTATTTAATGTACCATCTAAAAAAGCTACAAGCACCACCTCCACGCCTTAACATATATTGGTATGTTTGGTAAAAAATCAATGGCAGACCTGGACAATTCAATGCTAGCGACAAATGTGCAGACAATACCTGCTGATTTTTATGGTGGAATAAATCCGGTGGTTAATTTTAAAAAAGTTGAAAAAGAAGTTGTTTTGCCTTCTCTGGCCAAGCCAGATAGTCCGGCATCGGACCTAAATGCCAAACCAAAGTTAACTCCGGCAGAAAAAAAGATTTTAGATAAAATTACGGCCGCCGGCAATAATCAGCCTCTGCATGCGGCAAATATTTTTTCCAATAAAAAATATATGATAATTTTTTTATCTTCTTTTTTTGTTGTCGCTCTAATTGGAGGAGGTATATATTATTATTGGCAAATAAATAGTCAGCCTAATATCGCTATACCGGTTCCTCCGCAAATAAGTATTGCTCCCAGTCCTGTGCCAGAATCAACAAACATAACAACTGCAACCGTGGAAGTGCCGACCACCACACCTCCGGAATCGGTTAAGTTTTTAGCGGATGCGCCGATTGATTTTCCTTCAAATTTATTAGGTGATAGCGCCGATTTGGATAAAGATAATATTACCGATGTGGCAGAAAATTTATTTCATACCGACCCAAGCAAGCCGGATACCGACGAGGACGGGTATAATGACGGGCACGAAGTATTTTATTTATATAATCCGGCCGGCAAAGAACCCATACGGTTGATTGAATCCGGCAATATTAAAGAATATCAAAATCCGGTTTTTGGTTATAAATTGTATTATCCAACCGAGTGGGCTGTAGGCAGTGTTGATGAAGAAGGCCGGGATGTATTATTCAGCACAATTACCGGCGAAAATATAGAAGTCAGAACTTTTGATTTGCCAAGTAGTCAAACCTTTTCCGATTGGTTTGTCCAGTGGGCGCCTAATCAGAGCTTTGATAAGCTATTAGATTTTCAAACTAAATTTTTTGAGCCG
Organism: uncultured Gammaproteobacteria bacterium; assembly: GCA_964594385.1. Classification (GTDB taxonomy): domain Bacteria; phylum Patescibacteriota; class Patescibacteriia; order Magasanikbacterales; family GWA2-37-8; genus XYD2-FULL-39-9. The sequence goes on from CAZQLV010000006.1 coordinate 7,905, forward strand.
GGCAAAAATAGAGTCGATAATTTAGTCTATTATTTTACTGACAGTCAACATGTGTATGTGTTATTGTATCATACTACCGATTCCAATACGGTTAATTTCCGTTCAGTCATGGTTATGATGGCTAGAAGTTTTAGAAGTAAAGATTTTGTGATGCCGGAAAATCCGGTAGCGGCAACAAGCAGTTATCTAATGGAAATGCCTTCTACCATCAATCCTAGCGGCTTATAATATGTTGTCTGTAGATTTTAATAAGAAAGTGCGTTGCCCTTGGAGTTTGCCAGGAATACAAAAAGTGTTCACGTTAATCTTTAAACATACCAACATTACTGGTGAGGTGGAATTAAATATTGTGGGGGATGCCGAAATCAAAGATCTAAATTTTCGCTATAGAGGTTTAAATAAGCCAACAGATGTTTTATCTTTTGCGTGGCAAGAAGACAAAATAATGAAAAGCGCCACGCTTCAGCGGACGATTGCGTGGCGTGATTTCGAAAAATCAAATTATTTGGGTCAAATATATATCTGCTACCCGCAAATATTGCGTCAGGCAAAAGAATTGAAGATTAGGGCGTCAGAAGAATTTGTCCGAATGTTGGCGCACGGTTTTTTGCATATTATTGGTCATGATCACATAGAAAAAAAAGAAGCGAAGACAATGTTTGATGTTCAAGAAAAAATAGTAAATGATTTTTTATCTAAATGATAAGTATGAACAGGCTCTGGAAAAGTTTTGCTGATGCTATCCGAGGATTAAAGCATGTTTTTAAAACAGAGCAAAATTTTAGAATCCAAGTTTGCGTCGGAATAGTTGTGTTGGGGGCGACAATTTGTTTGCCCCTACAAACATGGCAAACTATCTTAATAATTTTATTGATTTTTTTAGTCTTGTTAGTAGAAATCCTAAACACCGTGTTTGAATATTTTAGCGATTTGCTCAAACCGCGTCTTCACCATTATGTTTATGTTATAAAAGACGTTATGGCCGGGGCGGTCTTGCTTACCTCGCTCGTCGCCTTGGTAGTCGGCATCCTAATATTTTATCCATATTTGAAATAAGTGAGGCCAAACCCTCTGCGGAGGGTTTGGCGAGCGAATGAAAATATATGTTTTAACTATATATTTGAAGAACCTGCTTAATTTATGATATAATAAATCCTCTCCTCTCTTAATTTTGTATGAAAAATAATCAAGATAGTTTAATTAGCGGACTAGATATAGGGTCAAATTTTGTGCGCATAGTGGTGGGGCAATTGGTTGAAAAAGAAAATAATACAGGAGAATTGCAAGTATTAGGCGCTGCCGAAGTTCCTTCCGAAGGCGTCCAAAAAGGCGTCATCAATAGTATAGAAGATGTGGTCTCTTCTATTTCCGCTTGTCTGGAAAGAGTAGAAAGAATGGTAGGAGTACCCATAGATAGCGTTTGGGTTGGTATTTCCGGCCTGCATATTTTATCGCAAAATAGTAAAGGGGTTATCGCTGTATCAAAAGCCAACAACGAAATATCCGAAGAGGATATAAGTAGAGCTGTAGAAGCAGCAAGATCTATTGCCACACCTCTAAATTACGAAGTGCTGCACGTGTTGCCAAAATATTATACCGTAGATGGGCAAACCGGCATTAAGGATCCGACTTCCATGACTGGTGTACGTTTAGAAGTGGATACGCAAATTATTTTAGGATCTTCTTCGCAAATCAAAAATTTAACCAAAGCGGTTTATCGAGCCGGTCTAGATATAGAAGACTTGGTTTTGTCTATTATTGCCACAGCCGAGACAGTAGTCACCAAGCGTCAAAAAGAATTAGGTGTAATGGTGGTAAACTTTGGCGGATCCACCACTAGCCTAGCTGTTTTTGAAGAAGGCCAGTTGATTCATAGCGCTATAATACCTATTGGTTCTCAGATGGTAACCAATGATATCGCGGTAGGATTGCGCACATCAGTAGATATAGCGGAACGAGTAAAAATAGAATACGGTGATTGCCGGGTTGACGTATCTTCCAAAAAAGAAGAGATAGATCTTTTTGAATTAGGATCTTCCGAGCATGAATTAATAAAGAAAAAATATTTAACAGAAATAATTTCCGCGCGCATAGAAGAAGTTTTGCAAAAAATTGATAATGAACTACGAAAAATACAGCGTTCCGGATTGCTACCTGCCGGCGTTATGCTTACCGGTGCCGGAGCCAAACTTCCTGGGTTGGTAGAATTATCAAAAAAAGTTTTGCGTTTACCCGCTAATTTAGGTTATCCTATTAATGTTGTAAGCGTTACCGACAAGGTAAATGATTTGGGTTTTGCTACGGCTGTCGGCTTAGTAAAATGGGGGAGTCAAATGCATGGGGGAAGCGCATATGGAAAATCCGGTGGAGGGGATATCTTTAAAGGCACGGGCAAAGTATTAGACCGTGTGAAAAAAATGTTCAAGACACTTATACCTTAATTTTTCCTTGTCCACATCAATACATTTTTTTCTTGACAGTACAATTTTTTAACTATAAACTATATAGCGGAGACCAGCTCCGTTATTTTGTTTAAGCGCAGTTTGAATACAAAATTTATTCACCCTAACTGTTGTTGTATGCCTCAAGTAAAACCTGATATAGAAACATTTGCCAAAATAAAAGTGATTGGCGTCGGCGGTTCCGGCGGTTCGGCTGTCAATCGTATGGTGCGCAGCAATATTCGCGGCGTTGATTTTATTGCCTTAAATACCGATGTGCAAGCGCTGCATCACAACTCGGCTCCGCAAAAACTCCATATTGGCAAAAGCGTTACGCGCGGTCTTGGCGCCGGCATGGATCCGGAAGTAGGCCGAAAAGCAGCCGAAGAAAGTCAAAACGAAATTAGAGATATGGTAAAAGATGCCGACATGGTTTTTATTACCTGCGGCTTAGGTGGTGGTACAGGTTCGGGAGCCGCGCCGATTGTCGCCGGGGTGGCCAAAGAAGCCGGCGCGCTGACAGTGGCAGTGGTTACCAAACCGTTTGCTTTTGAAGGGCCGCAACGCCGAGATATTGCCGACAAAGCCTGGGAGCAATTGGCTAGAAACGTGGATGCGATTATTACAATTCCTAACGATCGTATTTTACAAATTATAGATAAAAAAACTACACTGTTGGAATCCTTCAAAATTGTTGATGATATCCTTCGCCAGGGTGTGCAGGGAATCGCCGAGCTTATCACTATCCCTGGTTTGATTAATGTGGATTTTGCCGATGTGAAGACTATTATGCATGATGCCGGCTCGGCTCTGATGGGTATAGGTACCGGTACTGGTGAAAATAGAGCGGTGGAAGCAGCCAAAGCCGCTATCTCTAGTCCGTTATTAGAATTATCTATAGATGGCGCTCGCGGAATCCTCTTTACAATTACCGGCGGTCCGGATATGACTATGACGGAAGTAAGTGAGGCTGCCAGGATAGTTACGAGTTCTGCCGCAGATGACGCCAAAGTTATTTTTGGCGCCACGATAGATGAATCTATGGGGGGCAGCATGCGTATTGCCGTGATTGCTACCGGTTTTGATGATCGACGCACTAATTTTAACGCCAGCGAAGAAGAGTCTACACCGCAATCTTTTTTTGCGAGCGGTAAGTATACTCCCAGCAATTTTATGAGGCGCGTGCAAAAAGATGAGGAGGAAGAAGAAAAGAAATTTAAACAAATTATTCATAATCCGGTTCCGCCGCCCATGCCTCTGACGCGCAATCCTTTGCCTACACCAATCAAAGAAAAAACTAATCCCGATGATGACGATTTAGAAATACCGGCTTTTATCCGAAAAAAAATGGGAATCTAGTCCTCAAACTAAAGAACAATCTCAAAAAATAGGGTTGTTCTTTTTTTTGAGAAGTGCTAGAATTATGGTAGTTTATATAGAGTAGCCTAAGCTAGCCTATGCGTTGTCCTATTTGTAACAATACCGAAACGAGTGTGGTAGATACCCGCCCGGCCGAAGATGATTTATCTATCCGTCGCCGCCGTGAGTGTGATAAGTGCCAGTATCGCTTTTCAACCGTAGAAGAAATGGAATTGTTAGATGTGGTAGTAGTAAAAAGCGATGGTCGGCGAGAAATTTATATGCGCGACAAATTGGCTAACGGCATCAAAATGTCTCTGACCAAACGTCCATACACTACCGATAATTTTCATCGGCTCATACATTCCATTGAACTTGATATTCAAAAGAAAAAAGCCAAAGAAATTTCTAGCAAAGACCTCGGCGAATTGGTTATTAAGCATCTGCGGAGTTTTGATAAAGTTGCGTATATTAGATTTGCGAGCATCTATAGAGATTTTAGAGATGTGCGTACATTTGAAAAAGAATTAAAGAAATTATCATCCAAACGTATAAAATCAAAGTAATATGTTCAAACACACCCAGCATATCTCATCCGATTCTCAGACAGGTAATCCGGCGCCGGCCATAGTTGAGGTTGCCAACGCGGAAAATCCTGCTCCCGCAACTAAAGCTGAACCGGATTTAAGAGAACTAATTGAAAAAAATTTAAAATGGTCGCAGATTATTTATGAACAAAATCGTAAAATAAATAACAAGCTTTTGTGGGCCGCCATTGCGGAATGGTTAAAAATTTTTTTAATAGTAGTGCCCCTCATTCTGGGAATTTGGTTTATGGCGCCGCTGCTCAAAAATGTTTGGTCCCAATATAGCGAGCTGTTGGGTACGGATAATACCGTTAACACTTCCGATCAAAAATCAAGCTCTTTTGACAATCTTTTAAAATTATTTAAGGATTTAGATCCGGCTAAACAGCAGCAGCTAAAGGCTTTATTGCAGTAATACTATGCTCATTAAAAAAACCAAAATTTGCGCCACGATTGGCCCAGCTTGCCAAGATGTTGATACATTGCTAGCAATGGTAAAGGCCGGTACCAATGTAGTCAGACTTAATTTTTCTTATGGCGATTACGAAAGTTATAAAACCATAATTCAAACTATTAGAAAAGTTGAACAAGAAACCAATGAGCCTCTGGCTATTATTCAAGATCTGCAAGGCACAAAAATTAGAATCGGCACATTACCTGAAGCGGGCGTGCCTATACAGATAGGTGCAAAGGTAGTTTTTGATACATCTATTACAGAATTCCACAAAGGAGTTATACCAGTTGCTTATCAAAATTTGCATAAATTTATTAAAGTGGGGGAACGAATGCTCATTGATGATGGCCATATAGAGGTAAAAATTAAACATATACGTGGTAGTAGAATAACCGGAGAAGTTATTGAGGGTAGTTTAATTTTATCTCATAAAGGTTTAAATCTGCCTGATAGTGATTTGGATGTGGAAGCAATTACCGAAAAAGACAAAAAGGATTTGCGATTTGGTTTGGGACAGGGTGTAGATTTTGTAGCGTTGTCTTTTGTACGCAGCGCTCAAGATATGATTGATTTACGTTTTTTAATTAAACAATTTGAAAAAGAATTAAAAATTGCAAATCAATCACCCGTGCATATTATTGCCAAAATTGAAAGACGAGTGGCTGTAAAAAATATTAAAGAAATTTTGGATGCCAGTGATGGAATTATGGTGGCACGCGGTGATTTGGGTATAGAAATGCCGGCGCCGGAGGTGCCACTCGTGCAGAAAAAAATAATAGAAGAAGCCAATCAACAGGCAAAACCGGTAATTGTGGCTACGCAAATGCTAGATTCTATGCGCGAGAATCGTCGCCCCAGCCGAGCCGAAGTTAGTGATGTAGCCAATGCGGTTATAGACCATGCCGATACCTTAATGCTATCTAACGAAACCGCTGTGGGGAAGTATCCGGTACTAGTAATAGAAACTATGTCCGACATTATTGAAAGTACTGAAAAATCGCATTATGATAACACACCTCTGCCCGGCATTCACAAAAGTGGCGCTAGTACCGAAATAGCGGTCAGTGAACTGTCTCGAATTTTAGCCGAAGAAGTAAAAGCCAAATTAATTTTAGCAGCTTCGTTTTCCGGAGAAACTGGCCGACTGATCAGCCATGTGCGTCCGCCATTGTTTATTTTGGTTGGTACGATGAGTCAAAGAGTACAAAGACAGCTTAATTTATCTTGGGGAGTTGTGCCGTTTATCTTAGAGCCATGCCAAACTATCGAAGAACTAGTAGAACGCTCCATTGCCTATATTAAGAAAAATAAATTAGCCAAAGTAGGAGACCAGATGGTCGTGGTAGCCGGCGAGCCGGTAGGTCATGCGGGACAGGTAAATTTGGTGGAGGTGCGGGAGATAAAGTAGTTTTAAAATAAAAAATCACGTCCACCTAGGCAGACGTGATTTTTTATTTTATTTTAAAGTTGGAT
>CAZQLV010000007.1:0-13174 GCA_964594385.1 uncultured Gammaproteobacteria bacterium
CTTTGGGCACTTCATCCCAGCTGCGTTTGGTTTTGTCTTGTGGACGCACATAGTAATGAATATTTTCAAAATCAATTTTGGATAGATCAGCGCCCCAGGTTGGCATGGGTTTACTCAAAAATACTTCGTAAGCTTTGAGACGAAAATCAAGCATCCATTCCGGTTCGGATTTCTGGCGAGAAAGATCTCGGATTATTTGTTCATTCAATCCTTTTTTGGCCGTAAAAACATTTTGATTTTTGGTACGAAAATCAGCGGCGGATTTATCGCCGGTTTTGTTTATAATCTTTTTTGTTTTTATGGGAATGGACATAGATAATTTGATAATCGGTATTAATTTTTTGGCTGCGGGTGCGCACGCCCGCAAAAGTCGCACTGCACGCAAGCGTCCTCGCTGCAAAAATTAATACCGATTATCAATCCTAGCGTTTTTTATTTTTTTAGTTTAATAAACGAAGCAAATCCGTTTTTTTCTATTTTTTTCAAAATTTCGGCACCGCCGGCCGCGACGATTTTACCTTTGGACATAATATGGATTTTGTCCGGCTTAATAAAATCTAAAATGCGAGGGTTGTGGCTAACCAGCACCAGACCCATTTTTTGTTTTTTATGAATCTCGTTAATTTGTGTGCAAACGGTTTTTAAGGCGTCTATGTCCAGGCCGGAATCAATTTCATCCAAAAAGGCAAAGTCTGGCTGCAAGACTGCCATTTGCAAAACTTCCGACTTCTTTTTTTCGCCGCCGGAAAAACCTTCGTTTACGGAGCGCGATATAAAAGTCGGGTCTATTTTTAATTTATCCATTTCCGCGCGCAGGTGAGCGGCAAACTCAACCGGAGCGATGGCCGGACCCTTTAGTTTTTTTGATGTGTTTATGGTGTTTTTGGCTAAGCGTAAAAAATTTCCGAGCGGTACTCCCGCCACAACTTGCGGATGTTGGAAACCCAAAAATAATCCGGCTTGGGCGCGTTCGGATGGATTTAATTTTAAAATATTTTTCTTGTTTAACACAACCGATCCGGCCGTAACTGTATATTTCGGGCTGCCCATCAGCACCGACAGCAGGGTGCTTTTACCGGAGCCGTTTTGACCCATAATGATATGGATTTCACCTGATGAAATACCCAAAGACACACCATTTAATATCTTGGTATTGCCAATTGTGGCGTGCAAATTTTTTATCTGTAAATGAGGCATATAATATGTTTAGCAAAGGCTATCTTACAAGAAAAAAGCGGATAAGTCAACCATACAACATAAACAAAAGAGCCCTCGGTTGAGAGCTGTTTACCAGGTAGCTTTTTCGGCCCGTAGGATCTTCTTTTTTTGCGCGGCGCCACGGTTGTAGCCGCCGGTTTGGCCATCAGCACGAATCACTCGGTGGCAGGGGATAGCAGGCGAATAGTTTTTCTTGAGTGCCATACCTACAGCCCGAGCCGCTCGCGGATTGCCAATTTTTTCGGCTACTTGTTTGTAGGTAAGTGTTTTGCCTTTAGGAATTTTTTTCACCACGGCGTAAACTCGTTGTTGAAACTTAGTCAGCATATAATATTTATCCACTTGACAGGTAAATTAAAATTGATTAAGATACTTACATATTTAGATAGTAAACTTTTCGTAAGTAAGGCTATATGATAAACCGAAATAAATTAATTGAAGAAATTATAGCTGGTTATCATGCCATTAAAAATAAAATGCATGCTAGACTATGGCAATCCGGGAATAATAAAGATTGTATTACGCATTCTCAAATTTTTGTTTTATCTATTATAGCAGAAAACAACAATATAGGTATTAAAGAAATATCTGAGAAGCTGAGTATTTCTTCTAGCGCCTCCACGCAGCTCGTAGATGGTTTGGTAGAAAACGGCTATGCCGTGCGAAAAGCCAGTGCTAAAGATCGCCGCGCTCTGCATCTTGAAATTTCGGCCAAAGGGCGTAAATATCTTAACCAGTTTAAAAATAAACGCCTCAAAGTTGTTTCAACTCTGTTTGATGTGTTAACGGATTCAGAGTTGCGCGCCTACCTCGCTTTAAATAAAAAAATATTATCCAATATTTTAGATAAACATAATTAACTAACATAATTTATATGCAATACAATATTTTGGCTACAAAAGAGACTGTAGATAAAACTGTGGAAGGGTTGGCAGCTCGAAATATAGAAGCGTTAGTTGTAGATACCGGCGCGGAAGCGCTCGCTAAAATAAAGGAATTAATTCCGGCCGGAGGATCAGTAATGAATGGAGCCTCGGTAAGTTTGGAACAAATCGGTTTTGTTGATTATCTCAAATCCGGCGCACATGGCTGGAACAATTTACACGAAGGAATTTTGGCAGAAAAATATCCGGCCAAACAAGCGGTGCTGCGCAAACAAGCTGTGTTGTCGGATTATTATTTGGGCAGTGTGCATGCACTAGCCGAAACCGGAGAATTTTTGGTTGCATCCAACACCGGTAGTCAGTTGCCACATGTTGTTTTTACTTCTGCCAATCTTATTTTTGTGGTGGGCGTGCAAAAACTTGTGCCGACTTTGGCCGAGGCATTTAAACGATTAGAAGAATATGTAGTGCCGCTGGAAGACGAACATATGAAACAAAAATATGGCTCGGGCACCGCTTTAAATAAAGTCGTTGTTTTTAGAGGTGAGAACCCAATGCTGGGCAGAAAAGTTAAGGTTATTTTGGTTAATGAAGTTTTAGGGTTTTAACATCAAAATTCTTTAGAGCGCTCGTAAAATACTTACTTCGTGTATACAAAGATGAGGGCTGCTTAGCTTGACAATCTCTTATTTTTGTGCTATGATTTGGGGCTAGATTGCTAGTTTTTAGCGGTTAAATTTTAACTAAATAAAGCGAAAGACAACCATATGAATTTTCTTAAACACCACATTCTGATTATTGGAGGAGCCGCGGTAATTGCTGTCGGTATTATTGGGTATGCTATTTGGGGTGTTACCAAGCCCGCTCAGTTTGCGGTTGTGCCGGTTTCACGGATGAATTTGCAGGAAGAAGTGCATGGCGATGGTGGTGTTAAAGCGGCGGAAGCCGTTGATTTGGCATTTGAGCGCGGCGGCAAAATAACGCGCGTCTACGCTCAAGCTGGCGACAAAGTAACAGCCGGTCAGACAATCGTTAGTTTGGATGCTTCCGATTTGGCGGCGCAACTCGCTCAAGTCGCAGCTGATATCAAAACCCAACAGGCTAGACTTGACGAATTAAAACGCGGCGCCCGACCGGAAGATCTCCAAAATCAAAATATTTCTATTACAAATGCCCAGACTGCTTTGGCCGACGCTCGTCGCGCCATGGTAGATAAATTGCAAGACGCCTATACCAAAGCCGACGATGCGGTACGCAATAAAGCTGATCAAATGTTTAGCAATCCGCAAAGCAGCGATCCGCAGGTTACTTTTTTTATTACCGATTCTCAGTTAGAAACAGACATAAATTGGCAAAGATTTTCAATTGAATCCGCCTTGAAAAATTGGAAAACTTCTTTAGATACTGTTACTCCAGAAAGTAATTTTTCACCGTTTCTGGCGGAAGCAAAACAAAACTTAACACAAATAAATTTATTTTTGGAAAAATTATCACTCGCCATCAACAACCCTAATAATTGTGTAAAATCTCAAGGCGCCTGCCAGCCAATCTCTAGCGGTTGGAAGAGTGATATTACCACGGCCAGAGGCAATATTAATTTGGCTATCGGTAATCTGACAGCCGGAGAAGGGTCTATAAACACGGCCCAGGCAAATCTAAATAGCGCTATGCAAGGATTAACAATCAAAGAAGCGGGCACTGCCCCAGAACAGATTATCGCGCAACAAGCGCAAGTAGATCGTTCGGTCGCGGCCGCTAATTTGGTGCGTTCGCAACTTGCCAAAACAGTTTTGCGCGCGCCGTTTGATGGCATTATTAGTTTGCAAAATGCCAAAGTCGGTTCTGTGGCTTCGCCAAACCAAACGGTTGTTTCGGTGTTATCTAACGCCCAGTATCAAGTAGAAATTTTTGTTTCCGAAACAGATATTGCTAAAGTGTCAGTCGGACAGACAGTCGTAATCACGCTTGACGCATTTGGCGCCGAGCAATTTCCGGCCACTGTGATCAAAACCGATCCGGCGGCAACTTCGGTAAACGGCGTTGATGCCTATAAAGTTACGCTGCAATTTTTGCATAATGATAATCATATCAAAGTTGGCATGGGAGCGAATGTAAATATTTCTACGGCTGCGCGCACTAGTGTTGTGGCTGTGCCGGAGAGCGCGATTATTACACGTGGTAATGATAAGATCGTCTTGGTAAAAACCAACGGCGCCGCTGCGGAAGAAAGAAAAGTAGAAGTTGGTATTAGTAGCGCCAATGGCTATGTAGAAATCTTGTCTGGACTGAAAGAAGGCGAAAACGTAGCTGTGTTTAACGGAGAACAAAAATAATTTTATTATATATGCAAGACAATCAAGACATTATCAAAAAAGAGGAAGAAATTTTGGCTGAAGTGCGCAAAGAAGAAAAAGCCGTGAAAAATCTTTCTAAAAGAGTGTGGATTATTACAGTTTTGATTTCTTTGGTTGTAGTGGGTGGTGCGATTACGTTTGCTTATCTTAAAATTTCCGGCGGCCGTGTGTACACGGATAATGCTTCAGTATCTGCGCCCAACATTGATTTGGCTCCGCAAAATTCCGGAGTGCTAGAAAATATTTCGGTTCATACCGGAGACCAGGTAAACGCCGATACGGTTGTGGCTCAAGTTGGTAATGAGCTCATTAAAACCAAAGTCGCCGGTATCATCACCAATACCAAAGCTGATGTGGGTAAATTATTTAACCGTGGCGAAGCTGTAGTAACGATGATTGACCCAACTGAATTGCGTGTCATTGGTCATATTCCAGAAGACAAAGGCCTGGCAGATATCCGCATTGGCCAGACAGCCAAGTTTACCGTAGATGCCTTTGGTTCAAAATCTTACACAGGTGTGGTAGATGAAATAAGTCCGACTTCACGCGCCGGTGATATTGTCTTTAATATTTCCGACAAACGTCAGGCGCAAGAATTTGATGTAAAAATACGTTTTGATTCCGACACCTATCCCGAACTCAAAAATGGCATGTCCGCGCGCTTGTGGATTTATAGATAAGATATATGCCAGAAGCCACTGCCCGACAACCAATTGATCGGCTCCGTTGGCTGGTACTACTTACCGTAATTATTGGTACTTTTTTGGGAAGATTAGATCAGACGATTGTGAATTTGGCGCTTCCCAAATTGATTAATGATTTTGGTATTACCGTTAACTCTGCCGGCTGGATCGCGACCGCCTACATTTTGGCGAACGCGGTCTTTGTGCCTGTCTGGGGAAAATTGGGAGATACGATTGGTCGTAAAAAAGTTTATATTATTGGTTTCGTGGTATTTATTATTGGTTCGGTGCTCGCCGGACTTTCCTGGAATTTAAGTTCCATGATTGTTTTTCGTATTATTCAGGCGATCGCCGGTTCGGCCGATTACCCAACAGCTATGGCGATTTTGGCCGTTACTTTTAAAGAAGGCAAAGAGCGCGCTCAAGCTTTAGGTTTTTGGTCTGCTTCATTTGCCGCTGCAGCAGTTTTTGGGCCACTCATTGGTGGACCGCTCATAGATAATTTTGGCTGGCGTTCGGTTTTTTTAATCAACTTGCCGGTCGGTGTAGTAGGACTACTGATGGCTAGAAAATATATTACAGAATCCGTTTCACAAAAAAAGACAGCTATTTTTGATTGGTGGGGCGCGATTACGTTGGGCGGCGCGTTGTCTTCGCTTGTGTTGGTGCTGGATAAAGGCATTGATTGGGGATGGTTATCTTTAAATAGTTTTATATCTTACATCGCCATTGTAATTTTTACTTATATTTTTATTATTATTGAAAAACGTCATCCCGAACCGATTGTTGATTTTAAATTTTTTAAGATTCCGGTGTTTGTAAATACGCTGGCCAATAACTTCGTTGTGTTTATGGGTATGATGGGTAGTGTGTTTTTGATTCCGGTATTTGCGCAAACATTTTTGGGCCTTAATGCCACTGAAACCGGTTATTTGTTTATACCAATGGCCTTTATGATGATGCTGGCGTCGCCAATTGGCGGAAATTTAACTGGCAAAGTAGAGCCACGCTTTGTAATTGCGGCTAGCACCTTGGTGGCCGGGATTGGTTTGTATTTATTTTCAGGGCTTGATCCGCGTTCGGGCGTGCTCGGTATTATTGTGCCTCTATCGGTTATGGCATTTGGTTTAGGATTTGGCATGGCGCAGCGGACTAATATTATTGCCTCGGTTGTGCCAACGCACGAAATCGGTGTGGCGTCTTCTATATTGGCTTTGGCCCGCAACATTGCCGGCGCGTTTGGGATCGCGGTGTTTGGCACGATTTTGCAAAACAGCACCGAAAGTAAATTGCTTAACATTGCGCAGCGCAGCACTATTCATCCGTCTGGTCCTTCAGATATCCAGCATGCAATTAGTCTGATGATTTTGAAAGCGCAAATTTCTTCGTACGATATCGTATTTATCACTGCTTCGGTTTTTCTTTTTGTCGGAGCCATAGCCGCGATTTTTATTACAGTTAAAAAAACAAACACGCCAAAAGCGGAAGTGTTTGTAGAATAAAACGCCGAAGCGTTAAGGTTAATTTTTGTGGATTTTTGCCCAATTGAGCAGCCACTGTTTTTGCTTGCTATCAATCCCGCCTCGATATAGCCGCGATTCTTTTATAGCTTGTTCCATTGTCCAATGATTAACCGTATAACGGTACAAAGCAGTAAGCGTGCCGGCGCGGCCAAAGCCACCACGACAATGTACTTCAACGGGCTGGTTGTCCGGATCGGTGACAAACTTGAGAAAGTCTTCGGCTTGTTTGGTCGTCGGAACGCCGCCATCGCGAATAGGCAAGGACAGAAAATTAAAGCCCAAATCATTAAAGCCGTCCAACTTTTGATCGTCACCAATTTCGTTGCGTTCGCCATCTACTCTTAGATCAACTACGCTTTTCCAGCCGTGGCTTTTTAGCCATTTAAACTCCGACATTAGCGGCTGGCCGGAGCGAGAGATTTTACCTTTTTCAACGATCGCAAACGACCAAAAGCCGTATGCTTTGGGAGCGTTGGCCGGTAAGTTACCTCTAGGTCCAACAAAATGAACAGTGCTGGTATCGGCAAGCGCGACTGGCGTAGGAGTTGCCAGCAGTAAAGCGCCAACCGATACAAATATGAGGGCAAGTTTTGTGCTAATAGAAAGTTTGCTCATGTTCTTAGTGTGCTCCTTTTTGAAAAAAATGTCCAAAAACCCCGCTCTTCGCGAAGGGCGGGGTTAATTAAAATGGTTTTATATTTTTTGAATGAGTGAAGTTTCTAATTAAAAAGCGTGAAGCGGGTGAGTGTCTATAATGTTTTGTACTTCTTCATATCCGGTAGGGAAGGCAAAGTTATAGCGAGCAGGCAAGGCAAATATATATTTTGTATTACGGCCAAGTTCGCTCGGGCCGATAGGCGCCGCGCCAAGTGATAATTTTTCCTGTTGTACTAAATCCCATTGGGCTAAAGTGAAAACCATAATCGGAATATCTTGGTAAGGATTTTGTTTTGTCCATTTTGGATTTCTGATAGAAATTAACGGTCCGTGTTCCGACGGCTTATCTCCACTTTTTCCTACAGCATTTCCATCCCATATAGTTGCTACAATAGAATATCCTTTCCAATCTTGCGGCAAGGAAAAAGTAAAACCATATTGATCATTTTTGTATTCAACCGATTTTATTTCCGGGCAAGGGCTAAATTCGCAGTTTGGACCGGTACGGCCAACATAAGAACCATCCGGACATTGTTTTGCTTCCATAGTACAAGCGACAGGAGTCTGTGGATTTTTATTTTGTGCAGTACAGCCGGCACCGGTTAAAAGAAGAAGCGCAGCTAGAGCAACAAATTGTTTTCTTTGCATATAATTTATAAATAATTAATGAAGCGTGCTGCCAATTAAAATACCATTGGCCCAATAAAATCCGGTTTCTCCGGAAGGAAGTATATCGTACGTGAAGCCTTCGCTATAACTAACGAGTTCTGTGCTCGCAACCGTAGCGCCGTTATATGAGTCACCAACTTTTAAAGTTCCAACCGTGCGACCATTAACTGTTGGGTGTCCCGGCGAAGCTAGCAGTTCTTGTTTGTTACTCAGAACCAAATGAACCATTTGGTGTGTGGGCGGTACAGCTACTTTTGCAGTTTTAATAATAGTTGTGGCAATACGGTGGCCGCTTTTATCGGTTGTCCAAATTGCCATGCCTGTTTGTAAATCTTTGACTGGTATTAATCCCGAAGGTGTATCAATTAAAGTGTTGCCAGCCAAACAGATCGGGCACATTCTTGGCTTTGCAGCATATTCATTAAGTTCGCAATAAGATGGAGGGGGAGTATCCCCGACTCGGCTCACGGGCGGGCCACAACTTTGCACGCACTGAGATCCGCTCGGGCAGCTGGTGTCCGAAGATCCACTGCATTGTCTGCCAATTGGATTTGCGCAGGCGCCAGTATGGCAAATCAGTCCGGCTTGGCAATCTTGGTCAGAGCTGCAATTGCTTCCAGATTTTAAATTTGATTTACATGTTCCTTTGGTAATTGTAAAAGTTGGTTTGCAATTTGGGTCGTTGCTGGAACAAGCAGTGCCGCTGCCCTGGCTTGCTTGGCAAATATAATTTGGTGGGCACTGAGAATCCGAAGTGCATCCGGAGCTAACAGGCGGAGGAGTGATGTTGTTATTTTGCGTAGCACAACCGGCGCCGGTCAAAAATAGTATAGCGGTGAGGGCGACAAGTTGTTTTTGCATATGCAAAATAAATAAGAGAATTATTTTTATTTAGCGTTTGGATCTGTCTGGTGAAGTCCAAATGTATTTCCTTCGGTATCCAAATAATATCCTTGCCAAGCCATGCCGCCCAGGGCAAATTTTGGCATAGCTACGACACCGCCCGCGGCCAAAATTTTCTTTTCAATTTCGTCGTAGTTTTCTACTTGTACGGTGCAGACAAATGCATTAGTGCCTTGTTGTGGAGCTGGTGGTGGGCAAGGGCGGGGGAGTAAGCCGCCGTTGATGCCCGGTTCTTTGCTGTCTTTTTCGGCAGTCATGACTACCCAATAAGGCTTGTCGCCCCATTTTTGGAATTCCCAACCAAAAACTGATTTATAAAATTCCATGGCGCGCTCTGGGTTTTCTACTTGGATTTCGAAATGGACTACTCGGTTGTGCATATGGTTATGGTTAATGAATTAAATTTTAAGGTGTAGAAGGAGTTTTAGAAGGTGGGGGGAAATTATCTATTGATTTTTGTTCTTGTTCCTGTTTTTCTTTTAATGTTTCCTTTTGTTTTTTAGCTTCATCAAGTGTCCTTATAGTTTTAATGACGCTGTGAAAATGCGAAACATCCTGAGCGATGGATAGGCCAGGCAGAGTTACTCCGCTTGTTCTATTAGCTCGGTATGCTGCAACGACACCGATAATTTCAATACCTTCAGTTTCGCTAGAGTAAAGCACTGGTCCGCCACTTACTCCGCTAATTGAGACACCGTCAATTAAATAAGCTTTTTCATCATCATTTCTAGCACTAATACAGCCAGAAAAGAAACATAATGTATCTTCCCCAAAAGGGAAACCAAGCCAACCAACTTCAGAACCAATTGTAAGTTCTTGTTTTAATGGACGCAATCGAATGAGTTCGTCAGGTAATTTGGTATTTTCTTCTAGTTTTGATTTCTCTACAACTATCATCGCTGAGTCTGTTTTTCTATTTAGAAAAACCACACGATCCGCATCTTTAAGTAGTACTTCCGATCCATCATAAATTATTTTAATAGGCTGTAACCACTCATCAGCATCATCTACAACATGGGCAGCAGTTGCTATACCGCACCATGTTTTTGTATCGTTGTAGTGACATAGAAAACCAGTGCCACTCCCGGAAGGTGTTTTTATTTTTACAACATAACGTTTGCTTTTATTTACAATTTGATCCCAGTTTTTCATAGGTATTATTTATTTGTAAAATTATTATTTTTTCACATCTATCAACTTCACCCACATCCCGCAAGACTTCGCATTTTTTTCCATCATCCATTTGATGCCTGGGAAACAACACAGTCTTCGTTTGCCAGCGGTCAGCATACTACAAGCTTTTTCAATGCGGCGCTGCCGTGTTTCGGCCTGCTTGGCTGTACAGATAGAAAAAATCCAATCGCGGCGCGCCATGGGTGTGATACCTGCCCACGATTCTTTTGCGCGTTTAGAAGCCGCTAGGGCTTTTTGCAAATCTATCGGCACTCTAATTTCCGGTTCATCTCCCACTCGGGTAATCTCTACGGCCACGGTATCTCCGGCTTTTATTTCCAAAGCATCCCCCATAGCTTTGGTTATTTTTAAGTGATGATTTCCCTTGTCGTCTGGTTCCAAAGCGGCTCGAAAGGGGAAGCTGTTTATAATTCCTTCTACCATTATTTTGCCTGGTGGAAGTTTTGCCTTTTTCGGTAATGCTAAAACAGTAAATGAGTTTGCTTTAGGTGCAAGCAATCTGGTGTTAAAGGAAATTGTTGGTTTGGTTTTGGCCGGCTTCATATTTTTTATTTGAATGCAAAAGCCATTAGTATAATAGTTAACGCATTAAGAATTACCAGCACTAACGCCATTTGCCATTTTTGTGTAAAGGGGTGCTTTAAAATATATACCGTGTAAATTATCGCAACAATCGCCGCGCCGAGGAAGTTTCCTTTTATCATATTATGATAATTA
This sequence comes from uncultured Gammaproteobacteria bacterium, assembly GCA_964594385.1. Lineage (GTDB taxonomy): Bacteria > Patescibacteriota > Patescibacteriia > Magasanikbacterales > GWA2-37-8 > XYD2-FULL-39-9. The sequence goes on from CAZQLV010000007.1 coordinate 10,803, forward strand.
GGTTAATAAATGAAGTACCTCGACCTTTAAAATGAATTGATTGTTGAGAAGATAAATGCCCGGCTCGTTACACTTTTTTTGAAAAAAATAATTCTTCTGCCTCTGTTTTTGAACGTGGAATAGTGAAACCAAATTGTTCGGCCACATCTCTAATCCCGCGTTTAGATTTAAGCTCCACAGAGATGAGTCTGATATCTGCTAATTTCAACGTGCGAACGATCTTCCCTGCAACATAGCCTGCTTTTTCACCATCAAGAAAGGTGAGTTCGGATAATAGTGCTGCGTAGCAAACCGCTTGCGCCGCAAGCTGATCATCGACATCCTTGTTAAATCGATATCGTCTCATAAGCTCGTGCAAAGGACTGAAGGTAAATGGCAGTTCGTGGTTGAATTGTGTTTCAACAACATGTCCTTCTTTTTTGAGATTATGGGAAACGCCCGTATGAAACGTGCCAAGCGTCATAAGCACATTAAGTTTCTCTCCTTTATTTATTTTTTCTTGCAAATAAGGATCAGTTTGTGCCATGTGTTCAATTGCTACTTCTGCCCGTTTTTGCATGTACTCCTCACGAACCTTCTGGACAGAGGCGTATTTCCTGGCGATAGATTTGATTTCTATAATCGCGCTTTCCAATTTTCCATCCAGAAATTTAACCACTGCTTGCGTTGGGTCCAGGTCAATGTATTTAAGCAGCGGGTGGTCCTCGGGAAAATCAACAAACCCCACTTCAATTTTTTTTCCAGCTTTGCCTAAGTTGCTAAGCGCTGTTAGCCGATTTTTTAATACCGGATCAGTATTTTTCGGAACCTCATGCTTGCCGGTAGCAAATGCCTTGAAGACCGCCTCGGTTTCTTCTGTCCAACCTGCATTTTCAAGAAACCAAATATCAATATCTTGAAGTTCATTTTCCAGTTGTTCAGGCGTCCAAAAATCTCCTTCAGATCCGTGAGATTCGTGTGCGCTGTATAGTATGCGAAAATTAACCTTTGATTGGGATTCTTTTGATTCAAAAGACGGCTCTCCTTCTCTCATAAATTTATCGTTATATAAGCTTAAAAGGCTTAGTCCAGCTTGCACTGAGCTTGCCGAAGTGCGGAGAGGGAGGGATTCGAACCCTCGCTACCTTGCGGTAGACAGCTTTAGCAAAGCTGCACGATCGGCCACTCTGACACCTCTCCAGGTGTTATTTATATTTTTGTAATGTAATTTTTAGTCGAATTTTTAATTCCTTTCTTCCGTCGCTCGTTTTTAAATATTTTTCTCGCGCCAGGGCCTCTGTTTTTGTTGGGTAGGCTTCATAGCACACAAGGAGTAAAGGCCTGCGAAAGCATGTTGAGTTAACTTTTCCAGCATCATGTTCTGCTTTTCTAATTTTTAGATCTGCGGTATAACCGATATAAAAATTTTTATCTTTTTGACTTAATAAAATATATACATAATGCATAAGGTAAAATGGATTCGCCCGGCATCCGCCGGGCGTGGGGCGCATGCCCCACGAACCCTCGCTACCTTGCGGTAGACAGCTTTAGCAAAGCTGCACGATCGGCCACTCTGACACCTCTCCAGGTGTTGGCTTCTAAATGCCAAAGACTACAATATTTTCGCTTAAAATACAGATTTAGTCAACAATTTTGTGTTGTTCCGGGGTCCATTGCGGGGCGTTAGTGATAGATATCAATAATTCTTTGCCTTCAACCCAATAAATTTCTCCTTTTTCAAAATAATATAAATCACCGGGGTTTAGGGTAAAATCTCCTTTTTCTGAATGAATAATTCCAGATCCGGAAATTACATAATATACTTCTTCGCAGCCGGTATTGCTCGCTCTATTTGCTTCCGGGTAGCGGCCGTTAATGAGCGCAGTTGCAAAGCTAAAATTTTTGCTGGGATATTCATATTCCCAAACAGTGCAATCCGGACAATTTTGTTTCTCCCTAGCTTCGGATTTTTTGATTAACATAAATTTAGTTATATATGGAGTGCTAATACAGACGGCCTAACTCCAAACGCTCGGCATAACATAAGTCGTGTATTGCCACCCACCAGAAACGGGCGATGACCTTCGCGAAATAGTACAACAGGGGCGTATATTGATTCACTCTTTCTAAACTTTTCTGCTATTCCAGCTACATCATGGGCTTCTCCACGGTAATTTTCTATTTCATCAACTGTCCACACTTGGTTTGCAGAATCGCAATTTTCCATTGCAGCCCACTGGGAATCATTCAACTCTTGTAATTCAGCATTTTCCCACGCAGTGATAAATTTTTCTTTTGGAATTCCTAAGCGATTTGCGTGACCATCAAGTTCATCAAGCTCTTCCTCAATTGGCGGTTTTTCCCATAGCGGAGTTGGAACAAAACCATCCCGA
>CAZQLV010000008.1:0-13071 GCA_964594385.1 uncultured Gammaproteobacteria bacterium
TCAATAATATTTTTTGTATGGTCTATTGACATTGGAGAACTGTTTTAAGATTAGCTAAATTATTATCCATTTCCGTAAAATACGTTTTACCACTGTGAATTTCATCATCGCTAAGCCCCTCAATTGGATTAAGCACCATAGTTTGTGCCCCCACTTCATTTGCAATAGTTTGGGATAGCTTAGGGCTTACTAAACTCTCAAAGAAAATATACTTTACATTATTTTTCTTGGCAAAATCAGCTACTTGAGCTAACTGTTGTGGTGAGGGTTCTGCGTCAGGAGAGAGGCCGGAAATTGGCACTTGATTTAAGCCGTATTCACGCGCCAAGTACCCAAAGGCAGCATGTGAAGTTATAATATCCTTTTTTTGACAGTTGTTCAACCCTTGGCGAAATTCTGCATCTAAGCTGTCTAGTTTAGTTTCCAAAGCCTGGGCGTTAGCTTGATAGAAAGAGGCATTAGACGGATCAACGGTTGCTAATCCTTGAGCAATTGCCGCCGTCTCTTTTTTTGCCAGTGGCGGATCGAGCCAAACATGCGGATCACGAATCGTGTTACCGTCTTCAACAACCGTCTGATTAGCAAGGTCATCACCGACCGTAATTACTTGCGTATTCGTACCTTTCAGCGTGTCTTTAACTTTATCTCCCCAGGCTTCGAGCTTGCCCCCATTCAGCACTAACAATTGGCCGTCTTCAACGCGGGCAATATCTTGCGTAGTTGGTTCGTAGTCATGTGGTTCAGCTCCCGACGGAATAATATTATAAACTACAGCCTTGTCGCCTGCAATTTGTGAGGTGAAAAAATACAAAGGATAAAATGATGTAGATACTTGAATTTTTTGTCCTTGATTGGCTGGAACATTCTGACTGCTTTCCTTGAATACTCCAATTTTCAGAGCGTAACTTAGTAACCCCACCACTATTACGCCTAGACCAACGTAGATATATTTATTTTTCATAAAACTATTAAAGTAAATTAATTTAATGTTGTAGTCGGTGTACTAGAAATGTCGGTTGGGATTATTTCAATTACATGTGTACTAGAGTTCTCAGTTGAAGTGGTTACAGTATCGACACCAGTTAAATCCTGCGGGGAAGAGGTGGTGGGTGACAAAGCGGTATCTTGGCTTGTTGTGGTAGGGCTTGTTATATCAGCAGAAACTGTTGCTAATGCTGGAACTGTACATGTTTGTTCTTGTAATTTTTTCTCAAGCTCCGAAATTCTTTTATTGAGAGCTTGTATGCCAAGCAATGCTACACCGGCGGGATCAATAGTCGAAATATTTTTTTCCGAGCCTCCCACTTGAAAGGCACTATAAAAATCTTCTGCCAAAGGGCCAATATGGGTAATTGAAGAGGTTTCTTTTTTATAATTCCAGCGCATAATTGGCAATGCACTTATCTTAGCCAACACATCATCAGAGTCAAGAGTGGTAAAATTTTCTTTGTAGTCTTTGCTAGAGGCATTTGTCCAATCACCGCCAGCACTTAGGTATGCACCTGAATCAGTATATATTATATTACCCTGCGTCGGAGTTGTGAGCGATAATCCGCCAGCAAATGAAGCGAGCGAATTTACTATTAAATTATTTAAAGTACTGGCGTCGCTTACCGACAAGGTTGTCATCGACGCGCTGTTTCCGCTCAAACTATCAGCTCCAATGTTGGTTGCTGAAAGAAATGTGCCTACCCCAGACAATGCTGCTGCTGGAATGTAGTAAGGTTGAAAACCAGTTTTATCATCACTATAATTAGTATTAAGGTTGTTAAGTTTATCAAATGTCAAATTGGTATCGTTCGTAGTTATTGCGAGCTTTCCTTGTTTAATAAGATCATCAATTTGAGCAGCAACTATTTTTTTCACTTCTGTGGCGGTTAAATACACTGGTGTCGAAACTTTTATGGGTGGTTTAGCTAGTGTCGTTTTTCGTACTACTACAGCCGCCTTTTTCTGGATAGTTGGCAAACTTTTAGCCTCAACAATAGACTGGCTCAAGATCCCCCCAACCAATACTAGTGCTAAAATCGCAACAACAAAACGTAAATTGACCTTCATACTTAATTTTATTTTAGCACATAGCTACACATAGATGAATTAATTGACCATAAGAGGCCGATCAAAATCGTGCTATGTGCGACACGTTTTTGGTCGGCTGGCTTTTGGTACCGGGCAGCTTAAAGGGGTTTGAGCGTTCAATGTATGTAACGCAACTGTGTTGCATTAGTATTAGAAGTTTATCAAATCTGCGTGTCATGTCAAGACTAACCTGTGGATAAGTGCAACTAAGTTGCTTTAAAACGCTACGGCGTAGATATGGGCTTTTCTTAGTAATTAAGGTACACTAACCAGCAATAAACGAACTATTTTATATGCTTTTAAGAAAAATCATTCTAGGCACCGCCGCTATTGTTATTTTATTATTTCCAGCTTTTTCTTTTGCTCAAACAACAGAAAATACTCCGCCGCCTTATGACGAGACTGCTATTGATCCGCTATTAGCGACTAGCACAACCCCAGTTGAACAAGCTGAAGCATATTCCCGTGCCAAAATAGTCAAAATACTTGATCAAGGCACTGGAAAACTAGACGGGCAAGATCAAGAATGGCAAACACTACAACTGAAAATTCTAACCGGCAGTGAAAAAGATAAACTCATAACAATCAACAACGGAAAAGATTATGTAGTTGGGACATTCCAGAAATATTCTGAAGGGGAAACAGTTATTGTCGCTAAGTCTCCCAATACACCCGAGGGTAAGCAAGATTTATACTATATTACCGACCACTATCGTGTCCCCAATCTTATTATTGTAACCCTCATTTTTTTCGCGTTGGCTATTTATTTTGGTCGTAAACGTGGCTTCACTTCCATTATCGGCATGATGTTTAGCGTACTCATCATCTTTTATTATGTTATACCGCATATTTTGAAAGGTAGTGATCCATTTTGGACATGTGTTGCGGGGGCAGTCGTTATCATTCTACTATCACTATATTTATCACATGGTTTTAATAAGCGCACCACGATCTCTCTTGTGAGCACACTATTATCTTTGGGGCTGGCTATTGTTATCGACATAGCATTTGTACACATTGCAAGATTAATTGGTAACGGTACGGAAGAAGCTTTTTATCTGCAATTTGATAGTTTTAATATAAATCTGCAAGGGCTACTTCTCGGTGGTATCATTATCGGTGTCCTTGGCGTATTGGATGATGTAACTACTGGCCAAGCGGCAACCGTAGAGGAAATTCATGATGCAAATAAAATGCTAACTTTTGCACAGTTGTATAAAAAAGGTTTATCGGTGGGACGCGAACATATCGCTTCGCTGATCAATACACTCGTACTAGCCTACGTCGGCGCTTCGTTTCCGTTACTTCTACTGTATAGCAGCCAAAAACTGCAGCCGCTTTGGGTTACGATGAATAGCAATTTTATTGCGGAAGAAATTATCCGTACGTTAGTCGGTAGCTCGGTGTTGGTTATTGCTGTGCCGATTACCACACTGCTGGCAGCTTGGTTTTATTCACGCAAACGCAAGCGAGTTGTTTATGCAGAGGAAGATAAAATATAGATAGTGTTTAAAAAGGTTTTGTTTTAGTATGCAATTGAAAGTAATCCAATGTTTAGCAATATTATTTGTCGTCTTATTATTTTTGGTCTGTCGCAAGAAAGGTTTTCGGTCGCTCATCTCACTTGGATTAACTGTAGTTATTATATTAAAGGTTTTTATCCCTCTTTTGCTTAAAGGTTACGATCCGACGATTATGACGATTATTTTGGCTCTGCCCATTCTTCTGTTAGTGATTTATTGTACCGAAGGCTTTAATAATTTTTCTCATGTAGCTATTGCCGCGACAATTATAAGTTTCGTTCTGACCAGTTTTTTGACGTGGATTTCAATTGTTGTAGCTGGACTTAGTGGGTTGACTTCCGAAGAAGCGGCTTATGCCGGCGGTTCGGTAGTTAATCTGCAAGGCTTATTAATTGCCGGTATTATTATTGGGACATTGGGGGCGCTGATTGAAATGGTTATTACTCAAGTGGCCACGGTGACGGAATTAATTAATACCGAAGTTAATTTGAGTAAAAAACAGATTTTTAAACAAGCCTATGCTATCGGCGTGGCTCACCTCAATTCAATGATTAATACACTATTTTTAATTTACGCGGGCGTTTCATTGCCAATTTTAATAATTTTGTTTGGCAACAATTACACTTGGAATAAAGTCTTGAATTTTGAGATTGTCACTTCAGAAATTATTCGTATCCTGACAAGCACTATTGGATTGATTATTTCCATGCCGATTGCTACGGCTCTGGCTGTGTGGTGGTTAGGGAAGAGCGGCACAGGTAAGAAAAATCAATTATAAAAGTGAAGTATAATGCTTATTCTTTATTCTGATTCCTTTTAAACGCCAGCAAAGAGAGTAATATAGCCACCGCGCTTAAAGCGATAGCAACTGTAGATCGAGAATCTGTAGGTGTTGACTCAGAGGAAACAACTGCAGAAGTCGTCGGAGTTAAATCATCGATAACATGGGTTTGAGAATAAGGGCCCATTTTGGAGAAATCAAAATCTTTCTGGGCCGGGTCTTGATCCCACGATACCACGCTGCCATCGGCATAAGTTTGGTAAACCTTCCACTTAAGTGTGGTAGGAGTGCTTGGCACTTGCGCGCTAAAAATAAAATCATCACGCATACCCGCCGGAATACTGCCGCCGGTCCAACTAATTTCGGTTATTTTTTGTTCAGGCATTTTCATACCATCATTATCGGTGATTTCTTTACCGGTCATTTCTTTTTTTATATTTACTTTCCAGCCTGGTTTTACATTTGGTGTAATATAATTTAAACCATCCGGCAAAACCAAGCGAATACCAATTGTGGCAATTGGTTTTTCCGACGGAACTCCTAAACTAAAACTTTGGAATTTGCCGATGCCTGCTGTATTTGGTTTGACTACCGCATGCGCCAAAGCTTGGTTGGTTAATAACAACGATGCTGCGACCACTCCAATTACGAAACTTTTTTTGTACATATTTTTTATGTAGATTAATTATTTTAAATTATTGATAGGCGAATCAGTGTTAGTTTTAGTAAAAAATAATTTTATTATATAGCCGATACCAAGCAAGAATAAAAATATAATAGCGTAGGCCAAAATATTTTTTGGTGATTTTTTAATTGGCGTAGTTGCATCCTTTTCCACGCGCACGTCGTATGATATAGCAAAGCCCTGGAAATCATTCGCATTTTTTGGTTTACCAGTAAGTTTTATGGTGTAGATGCCCTTGTGGGTAAAGGTAAACTCTATAGCCGGCGCGAAAATTCCTTGATAAGAAGTTTTGCCTTTAAAGAGTGGCGAAGAAAAAACTGTTGTTGTATTGTCTATGACCGATGCTTGGCAATCGCAATCTTCCGGCTTGAATTTTTTCTGATCATCAGTAATTAAAAATAGCAGATCGGCCGGTTGTCCGGCCACCGGATCGTCGTCAGGGTTTATATGCATTAAAGAGTTAATCGACCCGTCAGTTTTTAATTCATGAGCTTGGACAATATGTAGGGGAAATGACCAAAAAATTATGGTTAGTAAAATGCTCAACGAGGCAATTTTTTTAAAGGGGGTTGAAAATATTTGCATGTAGGTGTAAATTATACTACATAGTGTAGTAGATACACTATTATCTGTCAAAATCTTTTATCCCCACAACTATTTTAGCACCAAGAAATGTTGAAAGTTTTAGCGCTAAATGTTACTATAATATAAATTTCTTTTATTTATACATCTATAAATGGCTTTAAGCCCGCAATCTAACTCGTTATATGAAAAATACAAAAAAAATTATTTTATCTGTAGTCGCAGTTCTGGCCCTAGCTTTTTATGTAGTTTATCAGCGTTTTGGTTTTGGCCATTGGCCGATAGCCCAGCCCGCGCCTGTTATTCAAAATCAAAGTAATAGCTCGCAAACTCCAACCCAAACTGGAGGTTCTATGATGGGCAACACCGGAGGGTCCGCCGGGGGGACTATGATGAATAATAAACCTCCGATGATGGGGCGATATAGAGACGGAGAGTATACAGGTATCAGCGCTGATGCTTATTATGGTAATGTACAGGTAGTGGCCACTATATCGGGCGGAAGAATTACTGATGTAAAATTTTTGGATTTCCCTAAGGATCGCCGAACGTCCCAAGAAATAAGCGCTCAAGCGATGCCATTATTAACCAATGAGGCGATTGTGACTCAAAATGCCAATGTAGATATTATTTCCGGTGCTACTCAGACCAGTGAAGCTTTTAGAGTATCGCTCGCTTCGGCTCTGGGCCAAGCCAAGTAATAACATGCGAGAAACTAAATTAATAATGGGCATGCCCGTTACCGTAGAAATTATCGATTCGCAAGTAACTGAAGATGTTTTTGCAGGAGTGTTTGCTTACTTTGATTACGTGGATAAAAAATTTAGTACCTATAAAGATGATAGTGAAATAAGCAAAATAAATAGAAATGAAATAAGCGAAAATGATTATAGCACCGAAATGAAAGAAGTTTTTGCCTTGAGTACTGAAACAGAAAAAATGAGTGATGGATTTTTTAATATCAAATCCAAAAATGGCAGCTACGACCCATCGGGTTTGGTGAAAGGTTGGGCGATTAACAATGCTGCGAAAATTTTGGTAGACAAAGGATTTAAAAATTTTTATGTGGAAGCTGGCGGCGATATTCAGGCTTGTGGCAAAAATAAAGATGGCCAAAATTGGCGAGTGGGCATTCGTAATCCGTTTAACCAAAACGAAATCGTAAAAGTAGTGGCTATTAGCGATTTGGGTATGGCCACATCCGGCACCTATATCCGCGGACAGCATATTTATAACCCTCATGCTATGGAAAATAAAATTTTAGACATTGTTAGTCTGACAGTTATTGGCAACGATGTTTATGAAGCGGATCGTTTTGCCACGGCCGCTTTTGCGATGGGGAAAAACGGCATCAATTTTATTGAAAATTTATTGGGATTAGAAGGCTATATGATAGATAAAAACGGCATAGCCACTATGACTAGCAATTTTAATAAATATATAGTTTAGTATGCTTAAAAAAATTGATAGTTGGCTCAATCAAATTACAATGTATCGGTTAATAATTTATTATGTTGCCGGTTTGTGGTTGGCGGCTTTGGCTCTAAGCGTATTTAATTTATTGCCGTATACTCCCTTGGAATTTATTATTTCCGCGGCTTTTATACTGTCTATTTGTTTTTTAACAAATTATATTTTTGCGCGCGTGTTTGGTGCGCCTACCAACATAGAATCTATATACGCGACAGCTCTGATTTTAGCTTTGATAATGGCGCCCATGAAGTCTGCGCAGTATTTGCCATTTTTGTTTTGGGCAAGTGTTTTTGCCATGGCTTCTAAATATATTTTAGCTATTAATAAAAAACACCTTTTTAATCCGGCAGCCTTGGCTGTGGCGCTTACTGCTTTTACGATCAATCGCTCGGCAAACTGGTGGATAAGCAGCGTTTATTTGTTGCCGTTTGTGATAGTTGGCGGGTTGCTGGTGGTGCGAAAAATAAGAAGATTTGATCTGGTGCTGAGTTTTTTCGCTGTAGCTTTATTCTCTATACTTGTATCGGCATTTTTACAACGCGGCACTCCGCTAGTTACTTTTGAAAAAACATTGCTTTATTCCCCAATTTTCTTTTTGGCCTTTGCTATGCTTACCGAACCGGCCACGACACCTCCAACCAAAAATTTAAGAATATTATATGGGGCGCTGGTTGGATTTTTATTTAACCCATACGCGCATATTGGTTCGTTTTATTTTACCCCCGAACTGGCGCTCCTGGTTGGTAATATTTTTTCTTATGCGGTCAGCCCCAAACTAAAATTAGTTTTACAACTAAAAGAAAAAGTTTTATCCGCTGCCAGCGTCTATGATTTTTGGTTTTCATCCGACAAAAAATTAAATTTCCGACCGGGTCAATACATGGAATGGACCTTGGGGCATAGAGCCCAGGATGTGCGAGGTATGAGACGGTATCTGACAATCGCTTCTTCACCTACCGAAAACGGCTTGATGGTCGGAGTAAAATTTTATCCAAACTCGAGTACGTTTAAACAGTCAATGTTAGATTTAAATCCCGGTGACGAGATTGTAGTTTCTCAGCTGGCCGGAGATTTTACTATGCCTAAAGATCAAAATAAAAAATTGGTTTTTATTGCCGGCGGCATCGGCATTACTCCGTTTAGAAGCATGATTAAATATCTTTTGGATACAGATGGCCGCGTTTCAAAGGACGGTACGCGGCATGATTCCGCTGAATCAAAAAGAGATATTATTGTTCTTTATTCAAATAAAACTCCGGCCGATATTGCCTATAAAGATATTTTGGATCAGGCAGAAAAACAATTGGGAATTAAAACCATGTATACGGTTACAGACAAACCATGCCCGGCAGATTGGACAGGGGAGAGCTGTTTTATTGATGAAGCAATGATTAAAAAAGCAGTTCCGGACTATAAAGAAAGAATATTTTATATTTCCGGTACGCACGCGATGGTGACAACCTTTGTAGATATTTTGCAAAAGATGGGCGTGCGTAAATCACAAATTGTCCAAGATTTCTTCCCGGGCTTTGTTTAATACTCTCGGATCAAACTTAAAAATATGAGCACCGCTTCCGATGAACAGTTAGTGGCTCTATACCTGGAAGGGCAAGAATACGCTCTCAAAAGTTTGATAGAAAAATATCTAACGCCAATTTATAATTTTGTTGGCCAATTTGTCGGCTATGGAGTAGAGGCTGAAGATGTAACTCAAGAAACATTTATCAAACTTTGGAAAAATATAAAAAAATTTAAATCCGATAAAAAATTAAAACCATGGCTCTATCGGATTGCCAAAAATACGGCCGTAGATCATCTGCGTCAGCGCAAAATTACCATGCCTCTGGATACGTTTGCCGATGAAACCGAAAATCAGGATAATTTTTTTGTAGATACTCAACCGTTGCCTATGGAACAGATAATCTCTGCAGAAAAGAAAAAAATGGTACAAGATATTATAAATAATTTGCCATCATTATACGCGACCGTCTTGCGGTTATATTATCTGGAAGAATTTTCTTTGCCGGAAGTCGCTGAGATTTTATCCGAACCAATTAGTACTATAAAAAGCAAGCATCGCCGGGCCTTACAAAAAATTAGATTGTTATTAGACAAAAATCCGGGTTTATTACTTTAAGAAAGATCGTTCAAATCTGCATCCTAATTGCTTTTAACTACGTATTAGTAACTATATGGAAAAAGATCGTGATTTATTAACAGAAACTATAAAACAAGCGCTCATTAGCGCTCCGGAGGCATTGCCCCCCGCTTCTTTGCTTGGGCAAGTGCTGTTTGCTATAGAAAAAAAGCAACGCTTGTATAATGCCATTACATTCTGGGTATATGCCGCCGCCGCCGCGTGTTCTTTGTTAGGCTGTATAATTGTTTTGCGCCTGGAATGGTCTACTATTTTACATTCGGAAGCTACCCAACTGCTCAGTTTGCTGTTTAGTGACTTCAATGTTATGAGCGCTTATTGGCGAGAGTACAGTCTTTCATTATTAGAATCTATACCGATTGTTTCTATAATTTTTGTGTGCGCTTTTATTTGGGCTGCCGGTGCTTCTTTGTGGATGACCTGGCGCACCTATACTAAATTTTTTCATGGCGCTATAAAACATGTTTAATTTTTTTTTATGTCTGATAACCAAAAACAAATAGTGGGAACAAGAATTATTAAAACGGCTTTGATTGTTTTGGGATGCTTGATTATTATGTTGGTAACATTTTGGTCCGGCATGATGATTGGTTTTCGTAAAGCCAGCTTTAATTATCAGTGGGGTAGAAATTATCAAGGTCTGTTTGAAGAAAATGAGCATAGATTTCCGCGCGATCTCAGAGGCATGGGTTTTATGAATGCTCATAGCGCCACTGGTTCGGTGATTAAAGTTGATACTAGTACGTTGATTATTAAAGGTAGTGATGGTATCGAAAAGAATATTCTTATTGGGAATAATACACTCATTCGCAGATTTCAAAATACAATTTCACCAGCCGATATTAAAGTTGATGATCAGGTAGTGGTTTTGGGTGTGCCTAGCACCACCGGTCAAATCGAAGCCAGATTTATACGAGTGATGCCGCAGCCGTAATTATTCGTTTTTGTTAATTAAACTAAGCCTCATATGCTGAAAAAGATTTTTGAGATGATTAAAAAACATAAAGTTTATACCTTAATCATGGTGGTAATACTAGGTATTGGCGGTAATCGTATTTATACGTCTATAAAAGGAAATTCCGTTGCCCCTAGTTATGTGTTGGCTGCGGTGACTAAAGGCACATTAATTAATTCTGTTTCCGGCAGCGGCCAAATTTCGGTAACTGATCAGGTTGATGTTAAATCAAAATCCAGCGGAGAAATAACCAGCGTGTCTGCAGTTTTGGGTCAGTCGGTAGCTGCTGGAACCGTTTTGGGTTCAGTAGATGTCAGCGATGCTCTGCGCGCGGTGCGAGACGCCCAAACATCTTTAGAAACTGCAAAATTGGAATTAGATCAGTTGTTGGCTCCGGCTGACGCTCTTACCTTGCTTCAAGCCGAAAACGCCTTGATACAAGCGCAAGATTCAAAACAGAATTATGAAGACGATTTGAAAAAATCGTACGACGATGGTTTTAATAGCGTCTCCAATGCTTTTTTAGATTTGCCCGGCGTGATTACCGGTTTGCAGAGCGTGCTTTTTGATAATTCTTTTAGCGCCAGTCAGTCTAATTTAGATTTTTATGCCGGCGCCGTAAAAAGTTATGACGAAAAAGTTTTTCAATATAGAGATGACGCTTATAATAATTATCAAACGGCTCGGACAGCTTATGATACAAATTTTCAAGATTATAAATTTATCAACAGATTTTCTGGTACCAGCACAATTGAGCAGTCTATTTCCGAAACATATAATACGACAAAACTTATTGCCGAAGCTGTAAAAAGCGCCAACAATCTGATCCAGTTCTATCAGGATCAACTTACGGAACACAATCTCAAGCCAAATAGTATTTCTAATACACATCTGGCCAGCCTAAATTCTTACACGGGGACTACTAATAACCATCTTTCCAATCTTCTTTCCTTGGAGCAGACTATACAAACAACCAAAGATAATATTATCAGCGCAGGTAGGAATATTTCTGAAAAGCAATTATCGCTTGATAAAATAAAAAGCGGTGCCACTGATCTGGATATTAGAGCCAAAAAAATAGATATCCAACAAAAACAAGATGCTCTCGCCTCCGCCCAACAAGCGCTTGCCGACCATTATATTCGAGCGCCGTTTGCCGGTGTGGTTGCCAAAGTTGATCTGAAAAAAGGGGATACAATTTCTGCCGGCGGCACAGCGATCACTCTAATAACTAATCAGCACACCGCGGAAATTTCTCTCAACGAAGTAGATGCAGCAAAAATTAAAGTTGGTCAAAAAGTAAATTTAACCTTTGACGCTATTGGTGGCTTGAATATTTCCGGTTCAGTGGCCGAAATAGATACTTTGGGTACAGTCACACAAGGAGTGGTGACATATAATGTAAAAATTATTTTGGATACGCAAGACGACAGAATTAAACTTGGCATGAGCGTGAGCGCAACTATTATTACCGATGTAAAACAAGATGTATTGTTGGTTCCGGCAAGCGCCGTTAAAATGCAAAATGGTGCCAGCTATGTGGAGATGTTTGATAAACCGTTGGCAGCTCAGGGCAATCAACCGATAGTTTCGGCTGTGCCACCTCGTCAGCAAATGGTACAAGTAGGATCATCCAACGACACACAAACCGAAATTATCTACGGACTTAAAGAAGGTGATCAGATTGTTAGTAGAACTATCACAGCCGCCAGTGCCAAACCAGCTACTACGCAAGCGCCTAGCTTATTCGGTGGCGCTGGTGGCGGAGCTAGAAACTTTGGTGGCGGAGCAGCAGGACGTTAATGAATAATTTTTTGTTCTCCCATGATTGAAGTCAAAAATGTCGTCAAAGTTTATAATAGCGGGCAAGACACCGAGTTTAAAGCGCTCAAGGGTGTGAGTTTTACAATTGAAGACGGAGAATTTGTGGCGATTATGGGCCCTTCCGGATCGGGCAAATCAACGCTTATGCATATTTTAGGAGCATTGGATACTCCGACGAGCGGTACCTATTTTTTGGAAGGTAAAGATGTATCTACGCTTTCGGAAGATGAACTAGCCGATATTCGTAAAAGTGAAATAGGATTTGTTTTCCAATCATTTAATTTGTTGCCGCGCACTACGGTGCTGCGCAATGTGATGTTGCCACTTGTCTATGATGGAGTGCCGTCGGCCCAGCGCGAAGAAAAAGCCAAAGCCGCTTTGCTGGCTGCCGGATTAGATGAAAATCGATTTTATAATCTTTCCAATCAATTATCTGGCGGACAAATTCAGCGCGTGGCGATCGCGCGAGCGCTGGTAAATAATCCATCACTTATTTTGGCCGACGAACCGACGGGAAATTTGGATACCAAAACCGGAGAAATAGTGCTGGGCACCTTTCAAAAATTAAATAAAGAACAAGGCAGAACAATTGTCTTAATTACCCACGAACATGATGTGGCCGAGCATGCGCAGCGCATAATTTTTATTAAAGATGGTCAAATTTTAAGTGATACCAAAACACATCATCAAAAAATTATTAAAAGTATCTAACTATATATGAAGGCGATGGACCTGCTAGAAGAAACCTATTCTGCTTTATCCTCCAACAAAGCGAGGTCGTTTTTAACGATCCTCGGTATAGTTATTGGTATTGGTTCGGTAATCGCGATGGTATCAATTGGTCAAGGGGCGCAGAGTTCAATTCAAGCGCGCATCCAATCTATTGGCTCTGATTTAGTGATGGTAACTCCGGGGGCGCAGCGAGGTGTTGGTTTTCAGATAAGTTCAGGACGTGGCGCGGCACGCACCTTAACTCAAGAAGATGCCGATGCGATCGCGGAGGCGATCCGT
>CAZQLV010000009.1:0-12668 GCA_964594385.1 uncultured Gammaproteobacteria bacterium
ATATCATTGATACTCCGGGCCACGTAGACTTTACTGTAGAAGTAGAGCGTTCTTTGCGTGTGCTTGATGGCGCGGTCGCGGTGTTTGATGCTTCTCAGGGTGTAGAACCACAATCCGAAACTGTTTGGCACCAAGCAGACAAATATAATGTGCCTCGCATTGCTTTTATCAACAAAATGGACAAGCTCGGCGCGGATTTTTATATGAGTCTTGATTCTATTAACGAACGATTGTCCACCAGCGCTGTAGCTGTGCAATTGCCGATTGGAGCCGACAGCAGCTTTTCGGGACTTGTAGATATTATTCAAGAAAAAGCGTTTAAATTTGAAGGCGATAAAGGTGAGAATATCGTAGAATTTGCTGTGCCTGAGGATATGAAAGAAAAAGTAAAAGAATATCGCGCCAAATTAATGGAAAAAGTAGCCGAAGCAAATGACACTCTGATGGAAAAATATTTGGCCGGAGAAACTCTTAGCATAGATGAAGTCAAAGCCGGTATTCGTAGTATGGTAATTCAAGGTCAAATTTATCCGGTATTGTGCGGTTCGGCGCTTGCTAACATTGGCGTACAGCTTATGCTTGATGCAGTTGTCGATTATTTGCCGGCTCCAACTGACCTGCCGCCAATTAAAGGCATTAACCCAGACACTGAAGCCGAAGAAACCAGATTGCCATCTGATAAGGAACCTTTCTGTGCTTTGGCTTTCAAGATTGCGACTGATCCATTTGTTGGTAAATTAATTTTCTTCCGTGTGTATTCTGGCGTAGTTTCTGCCGGCAGTTATGTATACAATTCTAGTACCGGCGGCAAGGAACGTTTGGGACGTATCGTACGTTTGCACGCCAACCAGCGTGAAGATGTGACCGAAGTATATGCCGGAGAAATTGCGGCCGCGATTGGCTTAAAAGAAGTAAGTACCGGTGATACACTTTGTGATGAAGACAAACCAATGGTGATGTATCGTCCAACGTTTGCCGAACCGGTAATCTCCATGGCAATTGAACCAAAAACCAAAGCTGACCAAGAAAAAATTGGTATGGCGCTGCAAAAATTAGCTGAAGAAGATCCAACTTTCCGTGTACATACCGACGAAGAAACGTTGCAGACAATTATTGCCGGTATGGGTGAGTTGCACTTAGATATTTTGGTAGACCGCATGCGCCGCGAATTTAAAGTTGAAGCCAATGTTGGTAAACCTCAGGTTGCGTACAAAGAAACTATTAAAACATCTGCCGAAGCTGAAGGTAAATATATCAAACAGTCTGGTGGTAAGGGTCAATATGGTCATTGCTGGCTCAAAGTAGAACCAAGAGAACAGGGCGCAGGTTATGAATTCGAAGATGAAACCAAAGGTGGTTCTATTCCTAAAGAATTTATTCCGGCCGTCGAAAAAGGTGTAAAAGCCTCCTTGACTCGCGGTATCCAGGCCGGCTATCCGGTAGTAGATATTAAAGTTGTAGTATACGATGGTTCGTACCATGAAGTAGACTCTTCCGAAATGGCTTTCAAGATGGCCGGATCAATGGCTTTCCAAGCTGCCTGTAAAAAAGCCACCCCGATAATTATGGAACCGATCATGAAGGTGGAAGTTACCACTCCGGAAAATTATATGGGTGATGTGATTGGTGACTTGAACTCTAAACGCGGTCAAATTCAAGAAATGTTTGATCGAGGTAAAATAAAAGTTATCAAATCTATCGTACCGCTAGCCAGCATGTTTGGCTACGCCACCACCTTGCGTAGTATTTCTCAAGGCCGCGCCAACTATTCTATGGAATTTGGCCACTATGCTGAAGTCCCACGTAATGTAGCTGAAACCATCATTGCTGGAACCCAGAAGTAATCTCATACAAAGTTAAATAAAACCCCCTGGCTAAGTCAGGGGGTTTTATTTATCCACAATATCTATAGCTGCAAATATATGATATAATTCTTCTGTAAAGAAAGTTTCCTTTGATTTTTTATGAAAAGGGAAAAATTTTTTAGTTTATATCCGGCTCTTATCAAAAAAAGATTAAAGAGATTATTTTTGTTATTCCGACTTAAATATCCTGTCAGCCGAATAATTCGCAAGCAGCATTTCCAAAATACGATCGCCGTAATTTTGTTGATAATTATTTTGGTAAATATTTTTCAACCCTGGTCTCAACAAATTGCTCAAGGCGCTACTTACACTTTTGTGCAAACGAGCTGGAGCGGGGGAGCGAGCGCAACTATTGCCGTACACCCCACCAATGAAACTAGTTGGACAAAATTTTCTACCAGCACAAATACATTTACCACCGGCACCACCACAGTCACTATCGCTTCCAGCAGCTATAGCTCTACCGACGATGGCACATTCACATCTACCGGCAGTGGCACTGGCGGCGGATTTAGTAATGGCACAACCTCCACGGTAGTTGTGGTGGGTAGTGGCTCGGGGGCCTCAATTAAATTGTCGGGTTCTGATACTACAATAAATCGAGTTACCGTTACCTCTACGCTCTCAGGTGGTGACTTTCACGGTGGCTCGCAAATCGTTGGTGACTCCTCATCAGATTATTTATATATCACTGAAGCTACCAATATATCAACGGCATTGCGTCGTTATTCTATATCCGGGAATTCATGGACGAATCTCGCCAGTGTGTATGCTTATTTTGGGGCCCAAATGCTTTGGAATGGTACAGATGATTATATATATTTAGCCGAAGGCCAGAGCACTGCTTTTGATCGCTATTCTATTTCCGGCAATTCATGGTCATCTATGACTGCTATTCCGGCTTCTTTGCCGTCGAGCATTGGCCAAACTGCTGCTCTGCGCTATAGCACAGAAGATTATATCTATTTGTTTAGAGGTAATGGTTTTTCAAATTTTTATCGGTATTCAATTAGCGGTAACAGTTGGACGAGCTTAACTTCAACACCGGTTGCGCTTGATGTCGGTCTGCAAGCGATTAGAGATGCAAATAGTGATTCAATTTATTTGGTGGCTGGAAATAGCACGCATTTTTATAAGTACTCTATTGCCAGCAACACATTTACATCCATGACTAATGTCCCGGTATCCTTGACCGGTTCAAATGCCGAAACTCTCCATGATCAAGGTAGTGATTATATTTATCTTCTCAAGGCCAGCGGTGGTTTTTATAGATATTCCATTTCCGGTAATTCCTGGACAACGCTCGCCACCGGCGCATCGGTAGTCACAGATTACGGTTCAACCCTCATACATAATTCCGGGGATGATATTATTTATGCGACCGGACAATGGGATTGTTGTTCAGCTGTAAAGATTTGGGGCTATTCTATTAGCGGAGATTCCTGGACATCATATTATACAGCTCCGGGTGCGGTTGGTGGATATGGTTCTCCAAATAAATCAGCTTTTAGAAGATCTGCGGACAATTTCTTTTATTTTTTACCTGCCGATAACGAGGATAAGTTATATAAATTTACCATTAGTCAAACGGTTTATAATGCTTCCGGCAATTTTACCTCTGCTTCCATGGATTTAGGTGTAGCCAAAATGAATTCATTATCTTGGACTAGTACCACGCCATCCGGAGTAGGGAGCAACGCAATTAAATTTCAACTAGCTGCCAACAATGACAATAGTACCTGGAGTTATATTGGATCGGATGGAACAAGCGGAACTTATTTTACCACCAATGGCACAGCATCATTTCCATCTTCCTTGCTCAATAAAAGATATTGGCGCTACAAAGCATATCTAGCCACAGCCGATACGAGCACATCGCCAACCCTAGATAGCGTTACTTTTTCTTATTCTTCTTACGCCACCTCCAGTTCATTAATTTCTTCTATATATGATACGGGTGATCCGACCAATGTGGTATCAAGTATTGCGTGGAATCCATCATATGTGCCAGCTAGCACTTCTATTCAATTTCAATTACGTACCGGTTCAAGTTCGTCAAGTGTTAGTGCCGCTACGTGGGTTGGCCCAGATGGATCGGCTTCGAGTTATTTTACTACGAGCGCTGGGCAGAATACTTCATCTACCATGCGTGATGGCTCGGGCGATGAATTTTTTCAATATAAAGCCTATCTATCCACATCAAATACGGCATTTTCTCCGGCGCTGGCCAGTGTTACCACCACCTATGTGGTAAACGCCAACCCGGAAATTCAAAATGTGACCTCTTCCGAAACTGCCACGGGCACTGTTTCTATTACTTATCAAGTCCGCGATTCCGACACCGATACCGGCACAATTAATCCCGGATATGTGAGTTCAACATTTGAATATTTAGACGCAAATGGTGCGTATCAAACTATACCATCCAGCCAACTTTCGGCCGGAGCGATGGATCATGTTTCGGTATCTACCGTTAATTGGACAACCACTACTGTTACATGGACAGTCCCGTCTGGGCTCAGTATTGCGAATAGTAAAATCAGAATAACAGTAAACGATAATGAAGCCGCCAATAATACAGCTGTGACTAGCTCAGCCAATTTTATTATAGATACAGTCAAGCCAACCGCGGGATCGATAGTTGTGGACGGTTCACAATCGCCGGCTCTTATCACTTTAAGCGCAACCGATAGTTCCACTTTATTTATGAAAGTTTCACAAAATAGCTCCTTGTCAGATGTGTCAACCTGGGCTACTTCTACGGCTACCGCTACGCTTAGCCTTACTTCCAATCCAGCGACGGTGTATGTGCAGTTTAAAGACACCTACGGTAATACCTCAACCATTTATAACGCAACCACTCCCGATACACCAAGTAGTACTATAATTCAGGATATTTCCGATATTATCAATGGCGCGACAGATTACCGTCTGTTTGTAGCTTGGAAAGTAGTTTCTACTCCCGGCCCTGGTTTTGCCGACTATGTTGTATATAGATCGCCGGATCAGAGTACCTGGACGGCCGTGGCTACCAATACTGTAATTAGTACTAATTATATAGCCGATAGTTCAGTGTCCTCAAATACGCTTTATTACTATAAAGTAAAAACAATCGATTCTTCCGGCAATAATTCTATTTTTTCTTCAATCGTTAATGGCCGGGCTAATGGTACTCAAGACGCCGGGGAAGGTGGTGGAGGTTCTTCCAGTACGACTCCGATAATTACTGCCGTAGCCACTTCATCTCCTACACCGTCTTCTATTACTATTACTTGGAATACCGATGTTTTGTCTAATTCTATTGTTGGGTTTTCTACTTCGGCTGGAAACTTCACCGATAATGTTATTACTGTAAGTTCTATGGTAGACAGTCCTTCCGGTTCAATCGGTCCCCACACAGTAGTTTTGGGAGGCTTGTCTCCTAACACTACATATTATTTTAGTGTCAAATCCATTAATTCCACCAATGCTTCTTCTACCGACAATAATGGCGGTAATGGCTATACTTTTAAAACACCTAATGGCGCAACCATTACCGGTGTTTCAGCTTCAGAAGTTTATAACACTTCTGCCAGAATAATCTGGTCTACTTCGGCGAATTCTGACAGCACTGTCATTTATTCAACTTCTACTAATTTGGCCAACCCGATTACTACCAGTTCTTCCCAGTTGGGGACTTCTCACGATCTTACTCTTACCGGCCTTACCGGCGGCACTAAGTATTATTTTTATGTTCAGTCTGTGGATGCTTTTGGTGTTACTTCAACAGACAAAAATTTGGTCAATGGTGTAGCTGAATATTTTAATTTAGCTACTACTCTTGATACGACTGCCCCAACCATTTCTTCCATTGCTACCACTACTAGTGATAACTCAGCTAATGTTACATGGGTTACCAACGAAAATGCCAACTCTCAGATCGTTTATGGTACAAGTAGTAATTATGGAACCACCACTACTTTGGACAGCACATTTACTACCCAACATTTGGTAACTCTTTCCGGTCTTAGTTCTTCTACAGCGTATCATTTCAAAATATATTCAACCGATAAAAATAGCAATACAGGAGCTTCTTCTGACCAAACATTAAGCACTTCCGCCACTCCCGATACTACTGCTCCTGTAATATCAAGTGTGGCTACTTCAAGCGTTACACTTACAGGCGTTACCATTACATGGTCTACCAACGAAGTCGGTTCGTCTATTGTAGAATATGGCACTACCACATCTTCTTACCCTAATTTGGCCGGTTCAAACACCGACTCGGTTACTTCGCATTCAGTTTCTTTAACGGGTTTGAGTGGTAACACTACCTATTATTTCCGAGTCCGTTCCGCCGATTCAGCAGGCAATTCCGCTATGGATGATCATAGTGGCGCTGGCTATGCATTTGTTACTGTGGCTGATACTACCGGTCCGGTAATTTCTAGTATTAGTACTTTAGTTAATAACACTTCTTCTATAATTACTTGGACAACCAACGAAGCCGCTAGTTCGGAAGTTGATTATGATTTAACTACCACTACCTACAGTCTCACCAACTCCACTTCTTCTTTACAAACGTATCATGCTATCACGCTTACTGGATTAACAAAAAGTACACTCTATCATTTTAGACTTAAATCCACTGATGCTTCGGGTAATGCTACGACCGATGATAATAGTGGCAACAGTTACACCTTTATCACTTTAGATCAACCGGGTGGTACTACTATTGTTATTGGCGGCGGCGGAGGTGGTGCGGCTATAGATAGAGATGCTCCGCTCATTAGTAAGTTGGAAATAGTAGATATTGCTCCCACAACTGCTAAAGTTGATTGGCAAACCAATGAAGATGGAAATTCTTTGGTAAGATTTGGTATTAATGTTGCCTATGGTACTTTAGTAGGAAATGATAAGGAGGTATTAACTTCGGTTCACACTGTAGATGTAAATAATTTAAAACCGGGTGAGACGTATCACTTAAAGGCTGTGACCTATGATGCGGCTGGCAACAGATCTGAATCAGATGACCAGCAGTTTACGACCTTAAATATTGATGGTACTAAACCTACCACTACCCCTAGCAGTACTGAAGCAAACACTGAAGAGCAAACTCCGGAAACGCAATTTATTTCCGACGCCCTGCAGAAGGCTTCTAGCAAATCTTTGGCGAAATTTTTAGCTGATATTGCCGCCAACCCATTGCTCAAGGATGTCCCGCAAGATAAATTTATCCAAGCTTTAATGGAAATGACTAGCAAGGTAATAGAGCCGCCGACAATTGTTGGTATCAAACCGACTGTAGAAGTAAAAGGCACGAGCGCCACTATCAGATGGTCCACCGATAAAAAAGCTTCATCGGAAGTTGATTATGCTAAAGAGAGCGAATACAAACCAACCGATAAAAATCCTTACGTCAGCGCCGCCGTCAGTCCCGATCAGTTTAGTCTTGATCATAGTGTAGAATTAACCGGCCTTGATCCGGGTGTGATTTATCATTTCAAGGTAGTCTCTAAAGGCTTGATCGGCCCCGCGGCAGAAAGCGGCGATTATACCTTCCAAACCACCGGTGACCTGCCTGTTATTTCGGATATTAGAGTAGAACGAACTTCAACCTTGCAGTCTTCAGTTAGAGTAACTTGGAAAACCAATGTTTCTACGGCAGGAACTGTAGAATATAGAAACGTCAGATCTGGTCAGTCGTTGACCAAAGGTGATACTGCCTTCTTAATTAATCACGATGTTACTTTGAGCGGGTTGGAAGGCGGCGTAAATTATACTTTGGTTATCAAAGGCAAAGATGAATTCAATAACGAAGTTGCTAGTTTGCCAATCACATTCTCTACCACGCTAGACCAAATTGCGCCAAGCATTTCCAAACTTTCTTCCGAATCAACTCTATATCCGGGCAAAGATTCTAAAGTACAGACAATTATTTCTTGGGAAACAGACGAGCCCGCTACTTCTCAGGTGTTCTATCAAGAAGGTTTGTCTAGTAACAATACCGTAGCTCTGCCAATAGATAGTTCGCTCAATACCAAACATATTGTAGTGGTAACTAAGTTTAAACCGGGCACAGTCTATAAATATTGGGTGGAATCAAAAGATTTGGCCGGCAATCTTGGCAAATCTGAACAATTTTCTGTTTTGACTCCGCAAGAAAAACAAACAATAGTTGATATTATTATCAATAATTTCCAATCAGTGTTTGGTTGGACAAAAAATATTGGTATTTAAGGTATGAAATTTTATGCCAAGCTAAATTCTTTATCATGGAGCCAATTATCAAAACAGAAAATCTTAAAGTTATATACAATAAAGGGAAGGATAATGAATTTACCGCTCTCAATGATATTAGTATAGAAGTATTTCCGGAAGAGTACCTAATCTTTTTTGGTCCATCCGGTTGCGGTAAATCAACCCTGCTCTATACTATTTTGGGTCTACAATCCCTTAGTGATGGCAGGTTGTATATCAAAGGCCGGGAAAGCGCCTCTTTTTCGGAAACAGATAAGAGTAGCATGGACTCGCAGTTTTTTGGCGTAGTTTTCCAAAATTTTAACTTGATCTATTCCCTCAATGTTATTGACAACATTACGTTGCCACAACTTTTTTTGGAAGTTGATCAGACAACTAGAAAAACCAAAGCCAAATCGCTGCTGGCTCGTTTTGGTATAGAAACCAGAGCAAAAAATTTACCATCCAATCTTTCCGGAGGGCAGCAGCAGAGAGTGGCTATTTGCCGATCATTGATTAATGATCCGTTGGTACTTCTGGCCGACGAACCGGTGGGCAATTTGGACAGCGAATCAGCTAGAGTCGTAATGGAAACTATTTATGATATAAATAAAAAAGATAAAAAAACAGTTATCTTGGTCACCCACGATTCAAGCTATTTACCATATGCCGATCGTATTTATTATTTTAAAGATGCAAAATTGGAAAAAATGGTAAAAAACGATCATCCAAAAAAGATGATAATGGGGGATGAAAATTTTCAACGCAATGAACCTAATAAAACAAATGAAGGCAATGGAGATCTTACTCCTTTAGGTGAATTGGAAAGAATGGCGCGTGAGCATCATTTTATGACTGTGCCTCAGCTAAAGGCTTGGAGTATAACCAATTATTTAATTGAAGAATTGACACTTAATCAGGTAGATAGATTAGAAAAATTTATGGAAGATATGTTGGTCGGCAAATTAAGTGAGCATGCCTTTTTTGAAAAAATCAGTATGCCTTATGCCGATGGGGGTGTGGGACTATATATGCGGACAGCGGTACGATTTATGCAAAAAATCTCGGCAATTTTGAAGGAAGTCAGCGAGTTTTTAAAACGTGCCAAGAATACATCCGACCCGCAAGAGAGCCAGAAAATGGTAGAAATGTTGAGAAAATTTTTATTGGATGAATACCGGAACAGTTTGGGCAAAGATCAAATTGAACGTTTGGAAAAAGGCATTCAGGAACGGGTATCCGGAGCGATTAATGTTTTACAGTTTAGCCAGTTGCTCAACAAGCCGTTTGCCCAAGGCGGGATAGGATTAAGCGCTATCACTGCCGAACATCTATCCGAAAGATTATCAATAATTCTGACGCAAGCATATGAAAACAATTGATTTATTTTCTTTATCAACCAGAATGTTTCGCACCAATCCATCCCGCACGTGGTTGACAGTTTTGGGTATCAGCGTGGGGGTAGCGGCAGTTTTATTTTTAGTTTCGCTTGGGTACGGATTGCAAAATGTTATTTTACAAAAAATAGTTTTTAACCAGGCCCTGCTTAGTTTGGTAATTACTCCGAGCACGGACTTAATTATGTTAAATGATCAAACTATTTCCGATATTTCTAAAATTCCGAATGTATCTGATATAGCTCCCTTAGCCAAATTTACCGGGCAGATTACCCTAGAGGGAATAAATGGAACAGTAGAAATAAGAGCTGCCGACGCTCCTTATTTTGGTTATGCCGGCACAGAAACCAAATATGGCAGCCTTTATGAAGCAAGCGATAAGAACCAAGTTTTAATTTCCGATGCGGTTTTAAAACTATTTGGGTTAACGGATCCAAAGAGTATTATTGGCAAAAAAATTAGTCTAAAAGTTTTTACTAACAAGAATTTTCTTGATCAAAGCGAGTTAGAAATTGTGGATGTGCCAATTAGTTTTACGATCAAAGGAGTAATTGAAGATAGCCAGGAGAGTTATATTTATATTCCTTTGAAAGAAGTCTTGAACTATGTCAAAGTTGATCGGTACGAAGAAGCCAGAGTAAAGGTAGATGATAGTAAAAATTTACCTATGGTAAAAGAAGAAGTTATTGCCAAAGGTTATCAAACACAATCACTATCCGAAACAATTGATCAAGCTAATAAAATTTTTAATGTCATTCAAATAATTTTGGGCTTGTTTGGCGCGGTCGCGCTCGCTGTTTCGGCTATCGGCATGTTTAATACCATGACCGTTACTTTGCTGGAGCGCACCAATGAGATTGGTATTATGCGAGCCTTGGGGGCCAACCGGGGCAATTTACGTAATTTATTCTTGGCCGAATCAATAATTATCGGGTTTCTAGGAGGAATCGTAGGAACAGCGCTTGGTATTATCGGTGGCCAAGGTTTTAATTTGTTGATCAATAGTTTGGCTGCCAGATTTGGCGGCGCGAAAACAGATTTGTTTGTCTATCCAACTTCGTTTTTGTTAGAAATTATTTTGCTTTCAATTGCTATTGGATTTTTGTCCGGTATCTTTCCGGCCCGCCGTGCCGCGGCTATGGATCCTTTGGAGGCTTTGCGGTATAAGTAGGATTTGACCGCCGCCCTTCGCGAAGGGCGGGGCTTGACAATAAAAATCAGTTATGTTATACTGTATATAACTTCGGAAGCGGTGAGCAATCATTCGCTTTCAGCAATACGGGGCCCTTCGGGGCCTTTTTGCTTTTTATCATCTAAATAAATACATGGTTGGGAGATTGACAAAAGTAATTTTTTAGAGTAAGAATTAATCAGTTAGCTCTAGTAGCTAAAGAATCCTTTGTCAATCCAATCGTTCATCAGAACGAGAGAGGTCTGTTCGATGAAAAACTCCATCGGTTTTGGTAAGTTCATTAGGCGATGTATTCCTGGATTTATAGCTACAGCCTCTGCTCCGTTGTTGTGGGTTATTTGTTTCGGCTTTAGTTATATGGGTCGAGACGGCAACAATAAACCGATTATTTTAGCAAATGCGGAGCTTTTCCAAACATGGGAAGATGAAAGTACAGAGGCTTATATCTATAACCTAGTGGCCTCGGATCTCAATGGAGTTGAAGCTACGGCGTCTTGCATCAAGCCACAGACTGTTGAGTGTTATGTTCAGATGGTATCGGCTCTACTGCGTGAATCAAGCGCCGAAAAGAGAACTAAGGCTTATCTAGAATACAAGGGGGCCCAAACGCTTTCTGACGATACAACGATGGCTACTTATCGGGCCCTCAACGATAAAGATTTGTTGCCGACACAGCGCTTCAATATGATTAGAAAGGGCGGTGATAATTGGCCAAAGGCTGATCATACAGTGGAATCTTGGCTTGCCGGTAACAAGATCGAACAAAAGCCTATGCCATCTACACCCGCATTGACAACATTATGGGTTGCGGATTGGTATTCGTGGCAGATTTTTGCTTTGATACTTGGAATTTTGGTCATGTTGGTCATGATGGTTGGCTATTGGAAATTATCTGAGCCTGATTACCAGGAAACTCAGAGTGGTAATTATAGTAGTTATTGGGCACTTCCCACTCACTTGGGAAGTTGGCTCATTATGCTATTTTATGCACCAGCGTTTCTAGCCCCATGGGTTTTCCGTCCTATTTTCTATCTGGTGGCACAGTCCTTTTCGGCATTGAAGTGGCTTTTTACTGGTGCGGACATATCTGTCCCGTTAACAAAGATTAGTGATTGGCGAGCTAAGCGCCAGGCCGAACGTTTGCGCCGAGAAGCAGAAGATCAAGCCAATATGCAGGAAAGCTCTCGAGTTGGTTCTGACGTAGTAATTGCTCGCATGGAAATTCAAAGATTGAGGCAAGAAGTTAACTCGCTTTCTGATCAGACTGAGCGAGAAGATTTATTGGCCAAGTTGTCAGCCGTAGAAGCTAGGTTGCAGAAAGTGGCAGATAATCGCACGATTACTCAAGCTCCAGGGGGAAGCCTAGGAGATCGGGTAGGTGAACTTTTTACAAGAGTAGAAGTTCTTGGCGAGATCGAAGACAGCACGCCGAGAGAGTAAGTAATAGAGCGGGTGATATTATCCGCGTGGGAGTGCTTTGGCACACCACGCGGTTTTTTAATTTTCTTGACTTAAAAATTTTTAATGGTAAAATAGCTTCAACTTTTTCATTTGATCATTTTTGTATATGCAAAATTCTCAGTTTAACCGAGTTATAAAGTTGGTAAGGAGAACCGGAGACAAGGCGATTATTATGGACAATGAGTCAGACGCAGTCATGATGCTTATGGATTTGGGAGCATATGAAAGAATGTTAGAACAGGGACAATCGGTAGAAAAATTAACCGAGGAAGAATTAATGGATAAGATAAATCGTGACGTGGCCGTTTGGCGAGCGCATAACGATAAAGAACGCATAGAAAATTTTGATGTGACTATAGAAAAACCAGCGACGGAACCTAAAAATACGCTCAGTAAAGCCAAAAATGACTCTAAGGTCGCCTTTAAAGAGAAAGTTATAGACGAAGATGAGATGTTGCCGGGCTTTCCTGCTACTCTCGGTCAAGAAGAATCAGCCAGCGATATTTTGGCCGAAGAAGGGGAGGAAAAGTTCTA
>CAZQLV010000010.1:0-12318 GCA_964594385.1 uncultured Gammaproteobacteria bacterium
ACATTAATCAATTTATTTTTAACTTTAAATATATGGGATTAGTAGAAAGAATGTTTGGATTAAAAAACAATCGTCCAGACCAACCAAAAAACCCTGAAGGATTTTTACCCGGGGTTCACCCTAATGCAATTGTGGAGGCAAAAAAACAGGAGGAAGCCGCGAAAATGGCAGCCCTCAAAGAAAAAGAGGCAAAAGAAAAAGAATTAGCAGATATCCCAGAGCTTGATGAAAAATATGTTGGAGTTGCTGACGATGATGAAGATCCACCACAATCATTTCCTTCAGGCACAAACCCCAAAATTAAACTTTAAAAAACTATGAAGGCATACCTGGACATTGTCCGTAACATTTTAGAAAATGGCGAACGCAAAGCCAACCGCACCGGTATGGATACGATTGCGATTGCGGGCGCCATGTTTGAGCACGACATGCCCAAAGGTTTCCCCATGCTTACAACCAAAAAAGTACCATTTAAAATTGTTGCTTCCGAATTAGAATTTTTTATCAAAGGACTAACAGACAAAAAATGGCTACAAGATCACAACAACCACATTTGGGATGAATGGGCTCACCCAAAAAAAGCCCCTTATGGGCATGACGAAACTTCTAAAAAGAAAATGCTAGAAGAAAGAGATTTAGGGCCAATCTATGGTTTTCAGTGGCGACATTTTAATGCTCCATACGTAAATTACGATACCGATTATACGGGCCAAGGCATAGATCAACTACAAAAACTGGTTGATAAAATAAAAAGCGACCCAAATGATCGTCGCATGATTGTAAATTCTTGGAACCCATCATTTATCGGCGAAATGGGTTTACCTCCTTGTCATTATAGTTACCAGGTGACTGTTATCAACGGCAAACTAAACCTTCTTTGGAACCAACGATCGGTAGATACAATGTTAGGCCTACCATTTAATATTGCCAGCTACGCTCTTATGCTTCATCTGCTCGCCAAAGAAACTGGACTGCAAGAGGGAAAACTAGTTGGTTTTTTGGCCGACACTCATATTTATGTAAACCATGTGGACGGCGCTAAAGAACAACTCACTCGTGATCCAAATATGTACCCACTGCCAACTATTGAAACCGAAAACTTTACCTCTATTTTTGACTGGAAATGTGAAGATAGTAAAATTGTAAATTATCAAAGTTATCCCAAAATAGAATTTGCCATTGCTGTTTAATTTTTCTATTTATGTTCTCTCTCATCGCCGCAGTGGCCAAAAACAACTGTATTGGCAAAGATAATAAAATCCCCTGGAATGTACCGGAGGATTTTCAGTATTTTCGCAAAACTACTCTGGGCAAAACCTGTGTAATGGGCCAAAGAACATTTGAATCCATTTTGGGATATGTTGGCAAACCACTCCCCGGCCGACAAACTGTCGTTGTCACTTTAGATAAAGAATTTAAAGCACCTTCAGATGTTCGTGTTTTTTATTCCCTAGACGAAGCTTGGGACAAACTAAAAGACGAAGATGTTTTTATTTGTGGCGGGGCTAGTATTTATAAACAAACTATAAATCGTGTTGATACGTTGTATATAACTTGGATTGACCAAGAGCCGGATGGCGATGTATTTTTTCCAACTGTAGATTTAAATATCTGGAAAGAAACTTGGCGCGAAGACCATGGTGGGTACTCTTTTGTAAAATATATTAAGAAATAGCTTCTGTATGTTAATCATGATCGATGGTATTGAAGGCGGAGGGAAAAGCACAATTGTAGAAAATTGGAAAAAATTCCTTGCCGAAAAAGGCCGCGCTGTATTTGATCTCAAAAAATATTGTTTGGAAAATAATAAATATCCGGAATACGAAGAGCTCAAACCGTTTGATTTTATTTTTAGCGCCGAGCCAACTTTTTTTGGCATTGGTAAAATGATCCGCGAAGAACTGATTAAAAGCGGTACCGACTACCCCGAACAAGCTATTGCCGAAGCTTATTCTCTAGACCGTCTGATTTTATACAAAAAAATTATTATCCCTGCACTGACAGACAAAAAATTTGTTATTGAAGACCGGGGTGTGTCTACGTCACTGTGCTACCAATCACTGAGCAAAAATCTTTCTTTAGACTTTCTGGCTAGTTTGCCAGGTAACGCGCTCGCCTTACAGTATCGTCCGGATTATTTATTGCTTATCAAAATGAGCATAGAAACCGCCCAAAAAAGGCTAACGACTCGCTACGAAAAACAAGATAATGTGATTTTTGACAAACTTGAATTTCAACAACAGGCCATGAACACCTATTTGTCGGAGCAATACCAAAAATTATTTTTGGACCGTGGCACCAAAATAGAATATTTGAATACCGACGCGGAAATTGATATAATGAAGCAGCAAAGCCTTGAGCTTTTTCAACAAATTATTAATCAATAATTGTATGCTAAAAACAGCTAGCGAACTTGTAAGTGAAGGTTGGTATTTATATATCAAAAATTGGCGTAAATTTCTTCCCTATTTAACAATTTTATTTGTACCAACCGTCATACTTTCTCTCTTAGGCATCTCCTCTTTATACCTTTCTGTCTATCTTCCCCAATCTTCTTTGCCGAGCAATTTGATTATCATAGCGGTTTCGGCGGCCAGTTTTGTCCTCAACATCTGGGCATCAATTGCTCTAACTAAAGCGCTCTCAGCCCAATTGATGGGACGGCCCGTAGAATGGAAGGAAAGTTTTACAACATCTAATTACTTGATCTGGCCTGTAATCTACACTTCTATTTTAATGTTTCTGATTGTAATGGGAGGCTTTTTATTGCTTATTATTCCGGGAATAATTTTTTCGGTGTGGTACAATTTTTATTTCTATAGCCTAGTTATTGAAAACAAAAAAGGTTTGGCGGCTCTCAATAATAGCAAATCTTTAGTGGTTGGTCGCTGGTGGCCAATAATCTGGAGACTGGCTGTACCGGCGGTAGTGTTCGGCTTTTTGAATGTATTTATAGTCACGATTATATCATTTTTAATAAAACTTATTCCCCTCACCCAATTTTTGGCAATGGCTCTTAACAGTTCACTCACTTCTTTGGTCGGAATTATCGTTGCCCCTTTTTCGTTAGGCGCTTCCCTTATTTTATATTATAGCGCCAAACAAAATCCGGTAATGGCACCCGCGCCGACTGTTAATCCACCAAAAGTTTAGTAATGTACTAATCAATAAATTAACCCCGTTCTTCATGAAGAGCGGGGTTTTAGTTTAGGTTGCCAACCGCAAATAAAAATGATAATCTTAACCCATATTAGATATACTAAAATATGCCCAAATATATACCTATCATCGGCATGGAAATCCATGTAGAACTTAAAACTAAAAGCAAAATGTTTTGCGCATGCAAAAACGATCCTTTCAATTCCTCCCCTAACACCAATATCTGCGAAGTTTGCACAGCCCAACCTGGCACGCTGCCAGTCCCCAACCGCACAGCTATAGAATGGGCAGCCAAAATCGCTAAGGCCTTGAACTGCGAAATAAACACCGACAGCAAATTTGATCGTAAACATTATTTTTATCCGGATCTACCCAAGGCGTACCAAATCTCTCAGTACGACCAACCAATTGGCGAGCATGGTTTTATTGATTTAGAATTTTTACCAACCAAAAACTATCGAGATAAAGCTCATATAGGCATTACTCGCGTGCACCTAGAAGAAGACACAGCCAAACTATCGCACGATGCTTCTGGCAATACCCTGGTAGATTTTAATCGCGCTGGCGTGCCACTTGTAGAAATTGTATCCGAACCAGATGTCACAAGCTCTGCCGAAGCCAAAATGTATTGCCAAGAACTGCAATCAATTTTTCGCTATTTAGCCATCAGCGACGCGGATATGGAAAAGGGCAACATGCGCTGCGAAGCCAATATTTCTCTGCAGGAAGAAGATAAGTTTATAAATGACAAAGGTGTAATTAAACCAGTAGAAGGCTACACGCTCAACCATAAAGTAGAAGTAAAAAACATCAATTCATTCCGGGCTGTTGAAAAAGCCATTGAATTTGAAATAAAAAGACAAACTGCAGTGATAGAAAGTGGCGAGACCTGGAAACAGCAAACCAGAGGTTGGGACGATAATAAGGGCGAAACAGTAATGCAAAGAATCAAGGAAACAGCTGCGGATTATCGCTATTTCCCCGAACCGGATATTCCTCCTTTTCATCCGGTAAAAATCGCCGGAGATTTAACACTTCCCGAACTTCCTCAAGTCAAACGAGTGCGTTTTCGTGATGAATATGGTTTTTCCTACGCGGACGCGGAACTGCTTTCTGATGATGCAGATTGGGCCGACTATACCGAAAATGTAATGACTGAGCTAGTAGAATGGCTTCATGACCTTAGCGAATCCAAAACCGATACTGAAGAAATTTTAACAAATAAAAAACAACAACTAGCTCGCTTGGCTGGTGGCTGGATTACCAGCAAACTGGTGGGGGCAATGGCTGAACGCAAAATAGATATTAAAGTCCTCAAATTAAAACCGGAAAATTTGGCCGAAATGGTCGCTCTGATTTATACCAATCGGGTAAACTCCACTAACGCGCAAAAAATCTTAAACGAAATGCTAGACTCCGGAGTTGATTTAGATCCAACTCACGTAATGGAAGAAAAAGGTTATGGACAAATAAGTGATGAAGGAAAATTATCAGCGGTAATAGATGACGTAATCACAAATTATCCTAAACAAGTAGATCAATTTAAATCCGGCAAAGAACCGATACTACAATTTCTGAAAGGTATGGTAATGAAAGCTACCGAAGGCGCGGCCGATCCGGTTGTCGCTGAAAAATTATTGC
The DNA here is from genome assembly GCA_964594385.1 of uncultured Gammaproteobacteria bacterium. GTDB lineage: Bacteria > Patescibacteriota > Patescibacteriia > Magasanikbacterales > GWA2-37-8 > XYD2-FULL-39-9. The sequence continues at coordinate 4,801 of CAZQLV010000010.1, forward strand.
GAGAAAAAATACTAAAATAATCTAAAATACTATGAATTACTACTTCTCTCCGCCTGTTTTTCAGCCTCATGCTTCATATAGTGCGCATACCAGCCATAATCCGAACCTAACAAATTTGCAATCAACTCAATTACCAATTTTCCTGTCTTTCCTTCTACGTCTAGTTCTGGCGCCAACTCTACCAAATCCAGCCCAACTACCTTATTCATTCTACCAATAAACTTAGTTAAATTAACTATTTCTCTTAGAGTTAACCCGCCGGGAGAAGCCATAGGTGTAGCCGGTGAATACTCCGAATCTATCGAGTCTACATCCAAACTTACCCAAATATTTTTTACTCTTTTCTGCAAATCTACCAAGCTTTTGATAACCGGCTCCAAACCACTTTGAGCAATATCCATTATGGTAAACGCATTCAATTTTTCACTTCTTATTAAATCTATTTCCGCTTGATCCAAATCTTTAAGACCGATATAGATGATATTTTCTGGTTTAATTTTTGCGCCTGGCCGCAAGACATCTGTTAATCTGCGATGTCCCAGCCCCATAATTGCCGATGATGGCATCCCATGAACATTACCAGACAAAGTATTTTCATCAGTCATCATATCCCCGTGCGCATCTATCCAAATCACACCCAGGTCCCCTTCACAAGCCACCGAAGCTCCGGAAATACTACCAATAGACAAAGCGTGGTCTCCACCCAAAACCAACATCTGACCACCCATTTTTACTTCATCTCTCACAATCATTGCTGTCTTGTCTGCAACTCTAGTTATCTCATCCAAATACTTTACTTTTATATCGCCCATTTCGGCCACGTCTCTGCCAGCGCACTCTACATCACCTAAATCTTTATACAACAAACCAATGCTTTCACACATTTCTCTTAAACCACATTTGCGAATATAGTCTGGGGCAAAATTTGTGCCCGTAGAATCTTTTCCCAAATCAAGAGGAACCCCCAAAACAGATACATTGCCAATGACTTTCCTACTTTCGTAAAAAATTAAATTATCCATAAAAATTATTTAATCCTCTGTAATGCTTCTTTCAAAATTTGTTCACTGGTTTTGCCGGCGCTATCCAATTTTTTCACCGCATCTCTCGCTTCTACCAAAGAATAACCCAAAGCCATCAGCCCTTCTATCGCATCTCCCAAGACACCTTCAAATTCTGCGCCAATTTCTCCAACCCCCACTTTATTTTTTAATTCCACCAAAATTCTTTCGGCTGTTTTGCCGCCAATACCGCTCACCTTGGTGAGGTAAGCCAAATCCCCTCGGCCAATGGCTCCGGAAATTTCTTCCACGCTGCCAAGCGATAACAAATGCAAGGCAGTTTTTGGACCAACTCCACTGACTAACAAAAACTTTTCAAATAAATTTTTTTCCTGAGAATTGGCGAAGCCATATAATTCCAAAGCAGTTTCTCGCACAACTAAATAAGTTAAAACTTGTGCTTCCGTGCCAATTTCCCAAGTTTTTGCCGAAGCCAAATTTACCATAATTTCATAACCAACTCCGCCGGCGGTTAATACCGTAAGCTTATTCCCATTTTTGGTTAAAATTTTTCCACTGATTACTGAGATCATAGCTATTTTTTATTTGTCATTCCGACCGAGCCCCAAGGCGAGCGGAGGAATCCCTTACACACGGGCTCTACAATTAAACTAAGGATAAGGGATCCCTCCACTGCGGTCGGGATGACAACTAGACAATTATCTACTTTTAACTCTACTTACGCGAATAAGCCCTCCGCAAGGCACAATCTCTACACCTTTTTTCTCTAATTCATCTAAATACAAATTCATACCAAGTGAATCCGAAGACATATGCCCGGCAACAACTACATTCATACTAAATTCGCTGGCTTTTTCTCTAGCATCTTTTGACATGTGCATACTAATAGCAGTGCTAATACCCACCCGAGAAAGTTCGCCATAAATTTTACTGGAAGGTTCGGTGCCGCCAGTCATCTCTACCACATATTTACCCGCTTTATTTTTTGGACTACCGGCAAAAATAACCGGGCCATTGCCTCTTTTTTTAGCTTCTTGGTATTCTGGTATTTCCATCAGAGCTTCCATAATTTCGCCTACAGTTTCCGGTTTCTTTTTAGCCAAAAAATCTAACAGAAATACATGCACCAAATTGTCTGTTGGTGTATGCATATTCATAAAATTTACACCGAGCAACCTGGCTACATCTATTATCTGATAATGATTATAAGGATGAATATTGCGTCCAACTTCGGCAATTCTTTCTTCCATAAACTTTTCGGCCAAATGGACAGGTACGCCCAGTTCTTCGTAAACTTCTACCACCATATCCATAATTCCGTGCAGGGTCGCCAAACTACCGCCAATTGGATGGTGCGCAACTACTGCATCTATTTTTTGCCCTCGTTCATTAAGCTGAGTAGCCAATAAAATTTCTCCGGCAGTAGCATCTATCCCAGCCAAAACTCTTTTTATCGGAGCTTTAGGGTTGCCGGTATGCATACGGCAGTCGCTAAAATAAGGATTTGTTAATCTTTCCTCGTCAAAATACTTTTTATCGGCCGGTTTTAAATCAGCATATTCTTTTTTGACCCGTTCCAAATAATTTTTTACTTTTTTAATACCGCGCGGATCGGCTTCTATTCCCTTCCTTACCCCTAAGTCGTACATTTCTTTGAAAGTTAACATACAATTTTGCTAAACATAGATTAAAATCACTAATAATTTACCTCAAAAAATAGGCTCTGTCAACCAAAAAACAGCCTTGGAAAAGCTGTTTTATAAGTACCAGGGTCTGCTCCCCGGTGGTGGCTCACAACGTCTGTGGCGCGGCATGTGACTCCGCTCGCATACTCTTGTTGTCAGGTGTGTGGCTATGGGTTGCTTACCCTTGATTTCCTTCATAGCAAAGGAAACTAGGCAGTATGGTGTTTTACGTTTTTGCCCGGGATTAGCTCCGGACGCGCTGCTTTGGTTGGTCAAGGCTGTCCTGCCGATGCATCGGCACATACCAACTTTATCTGTACCATGTCATTTTGGCACCTCTTTCCTTTCGGTAACTGGTTTTCGTAACTCTGCGTTACTTTTTATGTTTGTCCTTTCGACAAGGCTTTTTGCTAGATTGGTCTAGCGGCCATCAATTGGTCAATTGACCAGACTCCCGGATTGGTCCAGGTCCACCCGCCGAACCGTTCGGCGCAACAACGTACTTAATGGTGCCAGGTCATTTTGGTACCTTTTCCTTTTCCCCACGGTATTAGCGTGGAAGACAGTAGTTGTCGCTTACCGCAAGCTGCGGTGGCGAGCAACAAACCATAATACCACAAAATACCCTCTTTGTCAAGGGTATATGTACAATTTTGGCTAATTTTAGAAGAATTTTACAACTTTTCTACCAAAATTTTTACCTTCATTTCATCTATTTCTTTTTCTTCTCCGCCATCACCTTCTTCTACCATATCCGCCAAGACTGATTTTTTAATTTCTTCGTTATATTCATTAAATACAGCCTGCAACAATTCATCTTTGGTATGAAACTTAACTGAAACTCTGTCTGAGATTGTTAATTTTTGATCCTTACGAATTTGGTTGATGGTGCGGACAATTTCTCGGAGCAGACCTTCTTTTTTGAGTTCTGGGGTTAACTTAACATCCAATCCAACTTTTATTTCTCCATCTTCTTTCCAAACTAAAGCTTGATCAACTTTATCATTTTCAACAAATTCAACTGTTTTAATATTTAATTCATCTTGAATAATTGCAAAAAAATCGCTTGTTAATTGTTTGTTATTTATTGTTAATTTATTCAAAGGCTGGCGTACTTTTATTCCCTGCTCCGCTCGGAGTGCCAGACCAATTTCCACGATTTTGCGAGCCATTTCCATCATTTTTATCACCTCATCATTTATCATTTCATCATTTACCTCAACCCAATCTTCCAAATGCACACTTTCCATTTTACCGCCCAAAGCCTGGTATATTTTTTCAGCAATAAACGGAGTAAATGGTGCCATTACTTTAGACAGGGTAGATAAAACTTCTTTGAGCGTAGCCAAGGCAAACTGCTTATCCTTTTCGTTGTCACCTTTAAACCTATCGCGCGAACGGCGTAAATACCAGGTAGATAAGTCATCAATAAAATCTTTAATTGGCCGGCCTGCTTTCACGGTATTATAATTATCCATTTCTACGGTCACTTCTTTAACTAACACTTGTAATTTAGACAAAATCCATTTGTCCAAAACATTATCGCTGTCTTTGGCTTCTGTTTTATTGTCATATTCGGGCGCGTACATCAAATAAAACGTTACCACATTCCACAAAATATTAATTACTTTATTGTAGATTTCTTTGATTTCGCGTTCATTGAAAAATAAATTTTCAGCTTCCATCACTACGCTCGTCATCAAGTAATAACGCAGGGCATCTACGCCGTACTGCTCAATAATGACCCATGGATCTGGGTAATTCATTTTTGATTTGGACATCTTTTCACCCTTTTCATTCATAATCACCCCTGTGGTAACGCAATTTTCAAAACTATTACTATCAAAAAGTAGCGTAGAAACCACGTGCATATAATAGAACCAAGCGCGTGTTTGAGAAATATATTCGGCAATGTACTGACCCGGAAACCGACTCTCAACCACAACTTTATTCTCAAACGGATAATGAAACTCCGCAAATGGCATGGAGCCGGATTCCATCCAACAATCAATCACTTCAGGAATGCGACTCATAACGCCCTGACACTTTTGACATGTTATTTTTATCTTATCGGTAAATTCTTTGTGTAAATCTAATTCTTCAACTTTTTCACTGGCAAATACTTCGTCAAAATTAATCGCTTTTTCTTTTAGTTCAGCCACACTGCCAACACAAAGGGTTTGAGCACAATCTTTGTTCTCACATTTCCAAAAAGGCAAGGGCGTTGCCCAATAACGATTGCGAGAAATATTCCAGTCCGGAGCGGTTTCTAAGATATTCAAAAATCGTCCATGTTTTAGGTGATCCGGATACCAATTAATTTTTTCATTAAGTTCTATGAGGCGATTTTTAATTTTTTGAATATCAATAAACCAGGCCGAAATAGCGTTATAAAAAAGTTGTGTTTCACAACGCCAACAATGCGGATACGAGTGGGTATATTGTTCACGAGAAAATAATAATCCTCGTTTTTCCAAATCATTTTTAATTTCTTTTTCCGCTTTCTTAAAATATTGGCCGCGAATAAACTCTGGACCAGCTTCATTGAAATGGCCTTTTTCATCCAGCATCGGCACCATTGGCAAATCTAACTTAAGACCCAAACTATAATCTTCCTCACCATAAATAACAGCGGTGTGTACAATACCGGCTCCATCTTCGGTCGTCACAAAATCTCCGGCCGCCACATAATAGGCCTTTTTGCCGGTTTCTGTTACGGCTGGCGTATCAAACAGCGGTTCGTATTCTAAGCCAACCAACTCAGTACCGTCAATTTCTTTTTCTACTTTATAATTTTTACCTTTCATTACTGCCCCTACTCGCTCTGTAGCTAGCACAAGCGCGCCGTCTTCATCCTCAATACTTAATACTTGATACTTAATATTTTCTCCCACCGCCAAGGCCACATTCCCTGGCAAAGTCCAAGGAGTAGTTGTCCAAGCTAAAATATATGTATTTTCCGGCAAGCCATGCTTCTCCGGATTCTTCACTTTAAATTTAGCAGTTGCCGATTCTTCGGTTATATCTTTATAACTATTATCCATCGCGATTTCCGCTTTAGAAACCGGAGTCTCACACCTGGGGCAATACATCAAAACCTTGCGGCCTTCATAAATCATACCCTTATCCCAAATGGTTTTAAGTGCCCACCAAACACTTTCCATATACGTAGGGTCCATGGTTTTGTAGGCATTATCAAACTCTACCCAACGACCAATGCGGTTTACCATTTTTTTCCATTCATGCGTATACTGCAAAACTTTGGAGCGACAAGCTTCGTTAAATGCACCAACGCCCATGTCTTCGATTTGTTTTTTACCGGAAATTTTTAATTCTTTTTCAATTAAGCTTTCAATTGGCAAACCATGGCAATCCCAACCCCAGCGGCGGCGCACTTTATAGCCCTTCATGGTCCAATATCTTGGCACCACATCTTTTATTACCGAACTCAAAATATGCCCATAATGAGGCAAACCCGTCGCAAACGGAGGGCCATCATAAAAATGGTAAGGTTTTTCTTCAGAGCGGCTAGAAATGGATTTCTCAAAACATTCGTGCTCATCCCAATATTTTAATATCTCTTGTTCTTCTTTATTTGCATCGTACATAGAATTTAAAGCGCCGCGTTTCAATGGACGTTACGCGGCATGATTTCGTCAAATCAACAGTACCAAAAATGCTTGGTTTAGTCAAAAAAAATACCCCTCACTTTGCAGCTGCAATAATGAGAGGTCAAAAAGAAAGAGCTGGGTATAATTGGCTAACCCCTAAGACGTTCAAAAAAATCAGCGGCCTCAACAGCGTCTTGAATCTTACGAAGAACCGCTTCACCAAAAACTCGTTTACCCTCAAGAGCTTCTAGCAATTCCTCTAGGCTAGTACCCAACTCTCCCAGAGACAACCCCAGCTTTTCTAGAGACTTGTTTGGCACATTTTCCGACAAAGGATCGGCCGCGCATTTATCTTGAAGCTCTTTAATCTTGTCGATCACTGCTTTAGGATTACCGCCCAAATCAAAGGCACTGGCAACCGCAGAAAAGATTTCTTGCACTTCTCTATCGCTTTCTTGCTCAATAGCACTCCTTTTAGGAATCAAAGGAAAAGAAACGTGCGGGTCTTTATCATCGCTCATAGGGAGCTTTCCTTCCTTGGCTGGATCAACTTGTACCAATAAATTAAGAATACCACACAATTAAATTAACAATCCATTTTTTAAGTATAAAAAAATACCCCTCACTCCGTGACCGCGGAACAAAGGGTATTTTATTTTAACTTCTTAGATAGAACCTCGACGAATCGAGGGTTAATGAAGAAAACGGGATGTAATTTAGCTAGTCGGAGCCGCCGAGATCAAGACAACCGCTTGGTTCATAAAAATCGTAGATTGGAATCACAGTACCATATTTAGATAAAAGCTTTTGCTCTCTCTCCACTGCTCCGACACTGTGCCCCATCCAAGAGTACAGATTGTCTCTCTTTTCCCTAGGAATACTTTTGCCGATAATTCCGAAGCTATAACCGATGTCCCAATCCACCCCAGCTCTGTCCTTTTCCGGACCAGGGGGCAAATTCTCAAGACAGCTCACATAGTGACCACCCTGATCATTCAGACATCGCTTACATCGCATCGGTTCCTCCATTTTGGTCCCATAACCGCCCACGAGGACCGTGGGCAACCATGAGAATCCTATCTAAAAAGTTAAATTGTAAATGAACGTTTCATAATAGCAACAAAACCTGTTTATTGTCAATAAAGATTTTTTTAGGGAAAAAATATCCCTGCTCTTTTCCAGAAACAGCGACAGGAAACT